>NZ_JAYGHW010000002.1:0-160495 GCF_034932185.1 Spirulina sp. CCNP1310
GGGAGAATGTGCCAAAGGTGTTAAAGCATAGGTGTGCGTACCTGAATGGGGCACTGACGGCTTAATTGGATTACAATCATATACTTGGTCTGAGTAATTATACTCATCTCCTAACTGAGATGTACCCCAGCTATTCTTCTAGCGCAACAACTTAGTGCTGACTTAATTCTGCTTGATGACATGAAAGCGCGACGTACTGCGAAAGACAGAGGTTTGAGCATCACAGGCATTCTTGGAATTCTAGATCAAGCGGCAACCATGAAGCTGATCAACCTGCCTGATGTCGTCCAAAGTCTTCAAAACACATCCTTCTGGGTATCTGATAGTTTGTTTCAAAGGTTATTAGATAAACACCCTTAAGGCTTCACTTCATTGGATAAGATTTTAGGGTGCGTCAGATCGATTCACTCATGATGCAAAAGAGTAACTTAACGACTGACTGACACACCATCTTGACCCAGGCACATCGTTAATGATTGAGCAACCTGCGGAATGTTAGATAAAGCGCCCCAATGATCGCAATTTTTTTGGGTGTGATGCCCTCAGAATTTTGCTCGCACGGTGAATTGATAATTACCGCCGGGTTCTAGTTGGTAATCGCTACGTTCTAGGAAGCGGTTTAAGGGTTCGAGGATGAGGGCGCGGCCAAGAGAGGGAGAGACTTGGAGACGGCCTTTACGGAATTGCCATTGAAATTCCCATGTATAATCCGCTGCTCGGACTTCACCGCTAATCCGGCCCTGTTGCCAAGATTGATCGGTGATCCGAACATGGGCAGTGGTTTGGGGGGCAAGGCTCATGGTAGATAGGCAGGTCATGGGGTGAAGGGGGATGAGCAAGGGGCGATAGGTAGGCTAAAGCGGATAGGTACGCTAAAGCGAATTGCCCTTCTTAATGATTGAAAATTTTCTCAAATTGTGGGGTAGCACAATCTAAATCGGCGGGAAATCAGCAAATTCCTTGCGGGTTCATCATGGCAGAGGTGGCCCAAAGTAGTACGCTAACAAAGGGACTATTGATAAAATTCTATGACAACAGCAGCTAAACCCCCGGATCCGAGTCCGACGGAAAATAGTAAAACTCTGGGCGATCGCTTCAAATCCGGCGTAGAGCGGCCCGTCGTGATCTTCATGGCGGCCCTCCATGGCCTCACCCCCTTGCTTTGTTGGCTTTTCCCCTCCGCCCTTGGGGTAGGGATGCTTTTCGCCCTCTACCTCTTAACCGGCCTGGGGATTACCGTCGGCTATCACCGTCGCCTCACCCACCAAGCGTTCCAAGCTCAGGGCTGGGTGGATCATATCTTAGCCGTGTTGGGGCTATTGGCGGGGGAGGGGCCGCCGATTTTCTGGGTGGCGCACCATCGCAAACACCACAAACATAGCGATTTACCCGGCGATCCCCACAGTCCTAAAGATGGCTTTTTTTGGGCCCATTGGCTCTGGATCTTCCCCAAACAGGATAAACGGCGGCTAGGGGTGCTCTATCGGCGCTGGGCCCCGGATCTGTTGGGCAATGAATTTTATCTGCTCCTGGAACGGTCTTATTTCTATTGGCATTTGGCGCTCCTGGTGGGGCTGGCGGCGTTGGGCTATCTCGTTGGCGGTTGGTATATGGCCGGCTCCTTTGTGGCCTATGGCTTTTTCCTGCGGATGATTGTCGTGTTGCATATCACCTGGATGGTGAACTCGGTGGCCCATGTGTGGGGTTATCGCAACTATGAAACCACGGACACCAGCCGCAACAACCCCGTAGTGGGGATTTTGGCCCATGGGGAAGGCTGGCACAATAATCATCACCATATCCAGCAGGCGGCGAACCATGGGCAACGGTGGTGGGAATTTGACCTCAGCTTTTTGGTGATTAATGCCCTAGCGGTGCTGAGTTTGCCGTTGAAATGGGTGGGTTGGGGCGATCGCCGTCCCGTCTACCAACTCAAGGTTTATTCCTACGCAGACCAGAAAATTACCACCCGGTTTCGCAATTAGCATTGGGAGGTTCTCTCTCGTTACTTGGCTCTGCCAAGTAACGCATCCCAGGAGGGCTTCTGCCTCCCGTCAACAGGCGGCAGAGCCGCCTAATGCCTGTGCCACGGCAGAGCCATGGCACGAGAGCAAGGGGGCGTTGGCGTAAGCCTGACGGAGGCACAAAAATTTTTCGCCCCTACCAGATAACTAACAATTTCGTTTAACCTTAATAGAGATGGGGGCTAGCGGCCCCTGGATTATCCTTTTCACAATTAAGGAGATCATCTCCCCATGGCCAACGAGCAAGACCGCATTATTATCTTTGACACCACCCTCCGCGATGGCGAACAGTCCCCCGGTGCAACGCTGAACGTTGATGAAAAACTGACGATCGCCAAAGCACTGGCCCGACTGGGGGTGGATGTGATTGAAGCGGGTTTTCCTCGTGCCAGTACCGGCGATTTTGAAGCGGTGCAAAAAATTGCTGACCAAGTGGGGACGGAAAACGGCCCGACGATCTGCGGTTTAGCACGGGCAACGAAAGAAGATATCCGCCAAGCAGCCGAAGCGGTGAAACCTGCTGCCAAGGGTCGCATTCATACGTTTATCGCCACCTCTGATATTCATTTAGAATACAAACTCCGTAAGACCCGCCAAGAGGTTTTGGCCATCATCCCTGAGATGGTGGGCTATGCCAAATCCTTGATCAATGACATTGAATTTTCCCCCGAAGATGCGGGGCGCAGTGACCCGGAATTTTTGTATCAGGTGTTGGAAGTGGCGATCGCCTCTGGGGCTACCACCGTCAACATTCCCGATACCGTGGGCTACACCACGCCGGAGGAGTTCGGGGCGTTAATTCGCGGCATTAAGGAAAATGTTCCCAACATTGATCAGGCGATTATTTCCGTCCATGGCCACAATGATTTAGGGTTAGCGGTGGCGAACTTCCTCTCAGCGGTGCAAAATGGGGCGCGACAATTGGAATGCACGATCAACGGTATTGGCGAGCGGGCCGGTAATGCGGCTTTAGAAGAGTTGGTAATGGCCCTCTATGTGCGCCGTGGCTTTTATAACCCCTTCTTAGGGCGGCCAGCGGAATCGACGGAACCCCTGTGCAATATTGACACGACGCAGATTTATAAAACCTCCCGCCTGGTGTCCAATTTAACCGGGATGTTGGTGCAACCCAATAAGGCGATTGTGGGGGCCAATGCCTTTGCCCATGAATCGGGGATTCATCAGGATGGCGTGTTAAAACACCGCCTCACCTATGAAATTATGGATGCAAAATCCATCGGCTTAACCAAAAATCTGATCGTTTTGGGTAAACATTCGGGCCGCCATGCCTTCCGCGATCGCCTCCAAACCCTCGGTTATGACCTTTCCGAAACGGATTTAAACAAAGCGTTTTTGCGGTTTAAGGATTTAGCCGATAAGAAGAAGGAAATTAGCGATCTCGATTTAGAGGCGATCGTTAATGATGAAACCCAGCACGTCCCGGAACTGTTCCATTTAGAATTAGTGCAAGTTTCCTGTGGCGATCGCGCCCGCCCCACCGCCACGGTGACGCTCCGCACCCCCCAAGGGGAGGAACTCACCGATGCGGCCATTGGGACGGGGCCGGTGGATGCGGTGTATAAGGCAATTAACCGGGTGGTGAATATTCCCAACGAACTGATCGAATATTCGGTGAAGTCTGTCACTGAGGGCATTGATGCCATGGGTGAGGTGACGATTCGCCTCCGCCATGAGGGGCGGACGTTCTCCGGCCATGCGGCGAATACGGATATTATCGTCGCTTCGGCCCGGGCCTATATCAGCGCCCTCAACCGCCTCTCGGCAACGCTCAACCAAACGGAAAACCCCATCCACCCCCAAACAGCAGCTTTGGCTTAAGGTTCTCCATAAATCACAATTCTGTAGGGGCGAAAAATCTTTCGCCCCCGGCAGGCCAGAGTTTTGCGACTTGTCAACGAGATTAACTTAGCTTGAGCTTTTGGGGAACAGGGAAACTTTGTGGATGTACCCACAGACGAGATAGAGCTAGCTAACGGTGAAGTTGAGTGGCGGGCAAGAGCCTAAACACCATTTGGCTTGGGCGGTTGCGATCGCACGCTTGACCCCGCTCAATTATGGGTTGTACTCCTACAACTCACCCTTGGCTCCATCATCACCCTAGGCATCTTCACGGGGTTAGCCTGGCAATTCAATTCAAACTCCCAGAATTAACGATGCTGCAAACCCGCCTCCAAGCTAAATTCCTCCAGCGGGGCTAAACCCTTGGGGCGATTTAACCTTGCCCATCACCCGCCGTAAATAACCTTTGCATCAATAGGATGGTGCGTTCCCAATAATCTATCGGTGGAGTAGTGAGAGTTGCAGTAGGGAACGCACCCTACAAGATCAGGGATCACACTAAATTTTTTGAGTTGCCATTTGTTCAGAGGAAACCCAGCCACAATGGAAACCAAAAGGTACACGCTGAGGAAGCATAACCCGTGCTACAGGTTCAGACGTGATGTTTTGGGCATTTAAAATCAGTAACTCTGACTTATTGGCAATGGTATCGTGAATGTAAGTGATTACCCAACCATCATCTTCAACAGTTGCTTGAGGACGAGGAACAAACACACATTCACCCCCAAAACGCCCACGCCCAAAGAAATAGCTTTCACTTGTGCCTGTTTCTAAGTCATATTTTTTCACGCCATCAAGCAGGGGTTTGGGGCTGGCGTAAACTGCACCCTGTCCAGCGTAGATGTAACGCATTTTGCGCCCAACCAACTGATCATTAATTCTTGGAAATTCTGTAACTTGATCATCAAGCAACTCTTGAGTGATAGCTCCTGTTTTGAGATGAATCCGCCAGCGACACATTTTGGCAATTTCGTTTTCAGAACTGTTACCGTTGTCACTATCGTCAGGAATTAAGAGATTAGTTGAAGGCATCCGCAAGCCCAAGAGAACTATCTCTTCTCCTTCTTCGTAAGCATTGACGGTATGATAAACCATGCAAGTTGGCACTTCAAACCAGCGTAGAGTCTTGTTATCCCCGTGGCGTAGCATAATGCCAATACGACTTTTACGTGTGCGGTCAAAAGCTAGAGGAATTCCACCTTTAATCATTTGTCCTGGCTTAAAGGTTAGGGGCATATCTAAGAAAATTGAGTAATTTTCCGTAATGGCAAAATCATGCATCATTACAGGGGCAGGCAACTCAATCGGCACAATGCGGGTAATTTCTCCTGTTGCTGTGACGACACCATAGGATAGGTACGGTGGAGCAATGGGAGAAAATCCAAAAAACATCATTTCCCCTGTGACAGCATCTATTTTGGGATGAGCTGTAAAAGCACAGGTGAGTTGATTGTTAAAAGTGTGAGCGCCAAGGGTTTCTAAGTCTGGGACGCGAATATGATGGGGTACTCCTGCTTCACACAAGACTAAAAGTTTCCCAGCGTGCCAAATTACAGATGTATTGGCAGGATTTTTAATCATGATGTCGTAAGGAGAGTCAAATCGAGGTAGGTTGAGTAAACCTGGCCAAATCGCTTTGCCTTGTTGTTTTTCAATTTTTAGAGTTTCGGTCTCCACGTAGCGGTTAAGGTAGCTCGCTTTACCATTGTTGATGTTGACTCCATGCAACATACCATCACCATCAAACCAGTGATATAGTCCAATGGGTGGAAAAAGGGGATTAGGGGAAATGCGTAAAAACATCCCCGATAATTCTTGGGGAAGTTGACCAATTACGGGTAAATCACCAGCGGTAATTTCTTCTTTGACTGGGGCAAAATTGTCTTGTAAAAATAACCTGCTTAAGGTTTTTTGAATTTCTTTGATTTCTGGAGGTTCAATGTTATTAATGAGCTGACTCATGACACGGTAAGGTGTATCTGAGTAAGTACCTTTTTTTTGTACTGCATCGCTACTTGGGGTTTTCGGTGTAGCCAATTTGGCCATGAATTGTGGGTCGAGGAAAGCCCCTAGTAGGCGTTGTTTAAGGGCGAGTTGGCGAGCTTCTCTTTTGGGTATGCTGGCTAGAAGTTCTGTTTCGATTTCTTCTACCGCTGAATCAAGGGCAATTAGTGTTTCCAGTGATTGACATAGTTCACCATAATCTTCATCACTGGGATTAGTACCTAAGTATGCTTGTAGCCAGGCGTAAGCTTCCTGAGACTGGACTGGTTCACCTGCTAATAAAGGTTTGATTTCTGGATCTTCTGCTAGTCCTTTTTGATTGGCTACTTGCTGCAAGTATAGTTTTTCTCCTGGTTCTAGCACTCCATCTAACCAAGCAACACCACAGAGAACTTTTAACAATTGTTTATCATCTTTGATTTTGGCAACAAAAACTGATTTAGGAATCCCTATATCAAAGTTTTCATGACGTTTGGCTCGACGACGGATGTTTTTTTCGCTGTTATATAAGGTATTGATGCGATCGCCTGTTTTGATAACAATATACAAATCAGGTGCGCCTTTCAACATTCCTGTGAACATTCCTTTGAAGTCTTTTTCAGTGTAATTTATTTCAAATTTGCCTTCGCTATCTGTAACTGCTTCCCCTAAATTATCATCCTTGAGCATGTCCTTATCAAAAGCTTGAATGATGAGATTAGGGACTCCTAAACCAGTTTCAGCCTCATAAACTTTGCCCGTAACTTTATATGACATGGAAAAACTCCTTACTCAACTGGTGAAACGTTGCTTTGAACAATATGAGAAAGCCAACGGTGGCGATTACCCAGTCGCCGCCAAAAAACGATGATTCAGAATCACGGCCGACCGGCGACTTGGGTGGATCGCATTGTTCGGAAATGGCCAAGTTGGCCCACAAACCAGTATAAGTAGGTAGGCTCAATTAAATGTAAAATGACTCGATCTGCGTAACCCATGCTGCACAAGGATTTGACATTTCCAGAGATTGCAGCATCTTACAAATGATTAGTCCCTCCTACTTAGCTCGAAGTTCGGAAGAGCTGATGTCCCAATCAGGTATACAAACTGCTGTCGGTGCCAGTGCCACATCGCCGAACTATTTATTAGACCGCAGCTTCAAGATAGCTCACCTCTGGAGGGTCTTGTCAAGCACTGGCGGTAACTCCAATATTATGGGTATTATCTTGCATTGGCGGTCTAACAACACCCGTTTTGGTCGTCTTTTAGCGCAAATCCTGTTATGGAAGTGCCTCAACCGTCCCTCGATCGCCTCCACCAAGCCATCCACTTTCACCCGTCGGGGTTAATGGGGAATCTCATTATCGCCTAGGTGTGGGGGCGAAAAATTTTTGTGCCTCCGGCAGGCTTACGCCAACGCCCCTACATCATTTCCTATTCCCTTCCTCCTCAAACCACCTCCAAATCCAAACCCCAACCCTGAAGCGTCCCCGTATCCCCCGGCACACGGTCAATCACCCATAATTGCCAAGTTCCCAAGGCGGGGCGATCGCACAACTGGGCTAGGGTGGGGTTGAGGCGAGAACTGTAGGTGCGATCTAAACGGATTAACCGTCCCAGATTGCGGCTTTGCAATAACACGGTGATCCCGTGGGGACTGCGGAGATAAATCTCTAAATCCCCTAAAAATTCATGGGTGATCTCCACCCGCACCGCTAAAGCGGTAATTTTGCCCCCTTGGGTAATTTCCAAACTACTCAGTAACCCTTGGGGGTTATGGTCGGGAATCGCCACAGCCAAGCTACTGTAGCGATTGATCTGACGCTTCACCACGGGGGCGATCGCCCGCTGCCGTCGCTGGGCCTCCAATACCGCTTGATAGGCATTCACCTTGCCATAGCCAAACCACTGGCTGTGGCCCTTATTATCATAGGTTCCCAGCGTTAACCCCAATTGGGGATCGGGGTCGCGATCGACGATTTTATCCGCTGTTTGCGCTAACAACTGTTTCACCTCAGCGGCAGTTAAATTCGGGTTCACCGATAACACCAACGCCGCTACCCCTGCCACCACTGGGCAGGCGCTGGATGTGCCGCCAAAATTGCGGGTAAAGTTGCCGCGATCATAGCCCCAATCCCCTAGTTGATCGGTGGTAAAGATGCCCAACCCTGGTAAAGCTGTTCGTACAGCGGGAGCAGTGGCCATAAAGCCGCTTTTCGCAAACCACATTCCCGGCGGTGCGTTGTTACTGGGGGCCGTCAGGGTGATATGGGTTCCCCAATTGCTATAGCTGGATTTTTTCCCCAAACTGGTACAGGCGGAAACGGTGATCACATCGGGATGGGTGGCAAAGCCACTGAGCCAATCCGTCGGGCCTTTGAGGAGGTCGTTGGGCCAGCCCTGTTCGTAGAGGGTTCCCTGGACGGGACGGTTGGCATTGCCAGCGGCGAAGACGATGACGCAGCCTTTGCCTTGGCGGCCTTGGGTGGCGGCTTTATGGATGACCGCCCTTTGGCGGAGGGAAAGGGGGAAATGGACGGCGGCGGCTCCCCAACTACAGGAGATCACACTGGCTCCTTTTTCTATGGCCCAGTTAAACAGGTTTTCGATCGCATTGTCATCGAGATAACCCGTGGTACGCAGGGGCATCAGGGCGCAACCGGGGGCCACACCGACGATCCCGGAGCCATTTTCTTCAGCGACAGCTACGCCAGCGCAGGCGGTGCCGTGGCTTTCCTGCGGCTCAGTGGGGAGGGGGGCAAAGTCGCGATCGCGAAAATCGTAGGGGGCGACAATTTTTCCCGGCCCCTGAAAATCGGGGTGGTTGAGATCAATGGCATCATCGGCGATCGCCACCACCACCGAGCGACTCCCCCGTGTGATATCCCAAGCCTGCTCACAGTCAATATGGGAGCTAGGGGCTAACTGGGTTCCCCCCTGATGGTGGAGATACCATTGTTCTGAATAATGGGGATCACGGGGGCGATAAAAGGATTCTTGGAGGAAAATTAGATTGGCTTCAGCGGTTAAAACCTCCGGGTTGGCCATCAGGTGATTGGCTAGCTTAATCGGGTTTTCCGTGGCTTGGAGCGTGACACGGTAAATCGCCGTGTTGGGAATACCTTCCAGGGGGCGATCGCTCACCAACCCCAAGGGAGCCGTTAACGCCAACTGCTCCTCTGCATCCACCTCCGCCCCAAACTGCACCGTGATTTCATCGGTGAGATAGAGCCGAGTTTCGGGGCTATTGTGGAGTTGATAGACATGGCTGGCAAAACTCACCCCTTCACTGTGGCGGGCCGCCGCCATTGCCGCCTCCAAATTGGCTGGCGCGACAACAAACTCCAGCAACGGCGTTTGGGGGATGGGGTGACGGTTGAGGCGATCGAGTTCCGGGGGGAGCGGCGCGTCGGGATGGGTGGGCCGCAGCGTGAAGCGATCGCCCACCTTCAACAGTAATAATTCTTCCCCGCCCCGTTGGAGCGTCAAGGCAAGATTCGGTTCAGAGACCATGGGCAATTCCCCGCAAACGTAAAGCTGGCAAAGATCTAAGCGCGGATCACAATCCTAATGCGAGTAGGCTTTGCTCAACTGCACTTAGATAGTTGTTCAGAATATCACGGGAGAGGGCTGAGTTTTTGGGTTAACTCTTGGTGCAAAGCGAGGTAATGTCTATAATTCCCTGCCCATTCGACAAATATTTGATCATCATTAGTTTTGCCTTGACTATATTGGGTGAAAAATTCAGCAGAATCAAGATTGTACTGTGCTTCATAGATAGTCAATTGTTTCACAATCGCAACAAAAGCATCTAAGAGAGATGTGTATTGAATAATGTTCTTTTTCATTACAAAAATCTCCAGTTTAAAAAATTCAATTAAGCTACTTGAGCTTTTGGTAATAACTTTGCCGATCTTAAATTTTCAGATCAAGCAACGAGTCTTTAAGTTATTGTTTTACAGAATTGTTTTCGACAGAAATACCCATCTGTTGACAGTCACGATTGGAAATCGTGCCATCAGGTAATGTCGTCTGACATTTTGAAGTCTCTAAATTTAGGCCACACCGGATTAGAGATCCATTTGTAGACCTGTGCCTACTGGATCTTGAGATAAAAAGGCGCGATCGCTTGGCAACGGTGCAACTGCCTCCGTCAGCGTAAATTCCCCCGCCATAATCCAAGCCTTTAAACAGTCCGCCACCTGTTGGGAACGGTATAAACTCGCTAAGGGGGCTGTGCGTACCGATTGCCCCTCAATGGTGATCCGCCCCGATTTCAATTGGCCGTAGGAGACTAAGCCGAAGGTGGGCCGCACCCGGCGGGGGATGGAAAAATCCATCACGGGCGCAACAATCTCCGCATCCTGAACCGCACAGCGAGCCACCACCTCCTCATCCAACACCGCCAAGGGAACCCCCACCCCCAACATGATCGAGGGGCCATAATGTTTGAAATAACAACCCCGCACCCAATCCGGGGACATTTGTTTCGCATCGCCAATCAGGGCGACGGTGGCCGCTGGACCAATCGGTGTCCGATTCGGGAGCCGTTTTTGAAGCGGGAAATGCTGGGTTCCCTCCCAAGCCACATAACCCACGCCCCCACCCAGAAAAATTTTTGTGCCAATGCCCACCCCCGTTAAATCGGGATCATTGAGTAGGGGGGATAAAGCGCCTGGGTTGGAATAAACCGCATTGCCCAGGCCCGGCTGGAGTACGCCGAGATAGGTGTGGAGGGGGCGATCGCTCCCATTTACGCCGACAATAAAATTTTGATAAAGATTGCGGGGATTGAATAAATAAAACTGATTAATCGTTTCGGCGCGAATCGTCGTTTCCCAGGAAGCACGGGGGTAACAGTCCGTCACATGGCCCGTCGCCCGCAACGTCACCCCCTGGCCGGCAATTAAACGCTCAATCACATGACCGCCGCCCCTTTCCTCATTTTCCCCCTCCAGATTGCTATCCTGAATCATCGTTGCGCCAAGATAGAGATCCACCGCCCCCAACCCCGCATAGGCCGGCACATCATCTAGCCAACATTGGCGGATCTTAATCGGCGGATCGGTGTGGCCAATGTTGAGAAAAGCCCCCGTCGATTCCATCGGTTCAAAAGTACCCGTGGTGATCACATCAACGGTGGCGGCAATTTGGGCGATCGCCCCCACCCCCTCCGCTGCCACCCGCTGTTTCACCTCCGTCACGGTTAAGGCTTGGGCTTGACCCTGACGAATTTTGGCGTTAATTTCCGAAATACTGCGCTGCACCACCATAGTTCCTTAATTTGAGGAAGGTTTATAAAAATAGACAGATTCAAAACTATTGATTTGAGGACGATGGGCCAAATCCTGAACCCGCTGGAAAAATTCCACCGTTTTAGGCTTGATCCATCCCCGCTCAATGGCCAATTGCTCTAGGGCGCGGGGATCTGACTGTTGCTCTACCTGTAATGCTTCAATTTGCCCATGACTCAACAACCCCGCTACTTCCAAATAGTCTAGTAATCGATGGGCATAATGTTTTTGCAGCCAACGGGGTAACTCGACTAAAAAAAAGTGTACGGTTTTCGGTTCAAGCCAGCCGTGTTGAATGGCCAACTCACCAAAGCGTTGATCCGGATCCTTCGCCTGTTTGACCAATAACACTTCCACCTGATGCATCGTTAGTAAACCCGCTTCATGGAGTAACAAACCCAAGGGTTTTTTAAATCGATAAATTCCCAGTTTTTGCCGGAGAATTAAACTGAGCATCGGGATAATCCCTAACAAATAACGTCGCCACAGTCGCCTCGGTTCGCGAGCCAAGCGATACACCCATTCTAAACCCGTTTCACTGAGTTGGCGGGGCGCACGGGGAACCACCCCGGCTTCAAAGTCAATAGTGGCCCCAATGGCGAGAAAAATTTTAATTTCCTTCAGATAGGAACGGTATTTATAAATCCATTTTTCTTGCTTGGGTGCGCCTAGGCCAACCGCCAGAACATTGGCATTAGTGGCATTAATCATGTCAATAATTTCGTGACATTCCGCTTCATTTTTTTCAAATCCATAGGAAGGCGAATAGGTTGCAACGACCATTTCTCGACCCACCTTTTCATTAATATTTTTTTGAGCTTGGAGGGCAACACCTGGGCCGGCTCCGAGGAGAAAAATACGAATATCAGGATCGTTGCGGTAATGCCAATAAAATGCCGGGAAAAAATCTGATCCTGAAATTTTTTCGCGGATTTTTTTACCAAAAAACCAAGAAATATAAATCAAAATTTGGCTGTCACAAATAACATAATCCGCATTACGATAGACATGAAAAAACTCAGGATCATTTTGGAGTTGAATCAGGTGATCTGCATTGGGTGTCACCACAAATCCCCCCTGCTTAATGTCGTCTAACAGTTGCGCAAGGGAAAGATTATCAATGGTGATATTGAGAATGTTGATTTTGCTCATAGCAATGGGGCAGGGGAGGGGCAGATCAGAAAAGTATCATCTCATTAAACGCGATAAGACGATGGGGAGCATCTCAGTTTGCAAACCATCCCCACCCTGCCTAGGTGGGAGGGGTCGGGGTGAGACCTTTAGGAGCAACTGGGACAAATGAGAGTTTCTCAGACGATGGCTATTCTGATTATTCACGCCCCATGATCAAATTCAGGTCGAAGGGGGCAATAGGGCTTTTCCAGATCAGATCAAGCACAGCTTATTGCCATTACCCTACCGGGGGAGGGGACTGAAGTTCCTACTCCGGGTTGCCATTTTAAAGGGAAAGGTGGGGGGGAATTTTGCCTTGGGGCGATCGCCAATGGTTGAGAATATCCTGTAACACCACCTCGGTAAACCAAATTCGACCGACAATTGTTAAGGGGAGGGAGAGAAATAACCCCGGAATGCCAAAGGCGATGGCAAAAAACAGTTGGGTCAATAGGGTAATGGCGGGTAAGGGTGTTGTCACCTGTTCCCCCTGGGGGAGCAGCCGAGGGGTGAGCCAATGGCTCGCCCATTGATGGATGGCAATGTAGAGCATGAGGATAATTAAGGATTTCCAGGGTTGATCGAGGAGGGCGATCGCCATAGGGGGAATCACGCTTAATCCCACGCCTAGGGTGGGAATGAGTGTAAAAAAGCCCGCCATTAACGCCTGGGAGAGGGCGAGGGGAATCCTGAGCAGGATCAGGGCGGTTAACGATAACCCCGTGACCACCACCACATTAAAAGCAACCCGGCTGAACCAGTCCTGGAGGGCGCGATCGCACATCGTCAGAATTTCATCCACCCGATGACGATAAAAGGCGGGAAACAGGCGGATCAAAACACTGCGATAGGCTTGGGGGCTGGCCAGTAACATCAGGGTTAACGCAGTTAATAAAATCAGATTGAGCAGCGCCCCTAGGGTGTTGGAGAACAGGCTCCAGCCTTCGCCGAGGAGATTATTGGCTAATTCGGGGATTTCCGCGACAATCGCCTCCCAATCCGGCAACAGCGCCCAAAACTCCGGCCGAAAACGCCGCTCAATCTGGGCTAAACCCGGCCCCAAGCGATCCATGCCTTGAATGACTTGATCCGGAAGTTGATTAATCTGCGTTACCAAGGGGGGGACTAACAACCCGAAAAAACTGGCGATCAAGAGTAACGACAGGCCGATGGTGATGGCCAAGGCGGCGGGGCGTTGCAGCTTTGATCCCTGCTCTAAGCGCCGCACCACACCGGAAAGGGCATTGGCCAACATGACCGCCCCGATCACAATCACCCACAATTGCCGCAGTTGCCAGGCAACATAGAGGGCAATTAAGCAGAGGATTAACCCAAACCAATGACCCACTTTCATCAGGGTTGCTCCTCGCGGTGGGGGGCGGATTGTTGCCCCCGCATACCCAGCAAAATTGCCAAGAGGAGTGGCGGTAGGGTGATCATGGCGATCGCATTCACCGAGGTCGGGGCGATTCCCCATTGGGGGGCTAAATATTTAATCCCCAAAGCGAGGCCTAGGGTTCCCCCTAGAAGTTTGAGTAAGAATCCGCTTGTTTGACCCATGGATAAAGATTCCGGTACATTTGCCCATGCTCCATAATATCGCCATCAGATTTGATTGTTGTGGCTTTTGGTGGCCCAAGCCAAGTAGGGGCGAAAAATTTTTCGCCCCCACCCTAGTATTTTCGCCCCTACCCTAGTATTTTCGCCCCCACCCTAGTATTTTCGCCCCTACCCTAGGATTTGGAGATTTTATCCCTTCGTCCCATGGATTAGAGTGCGAGTTGCATCGATTCCTTGCGCAGTAAAGACACGAGGGATTCATCCCCACGGATTGCGGCCACCTGAATCCGTCGCTCCAAATTGCGGCGGAGATTGGCTAAATGGGTTTCCTGAATGGGCTGCGCTGCAATCGGGTCAAAAGGGTGACAGGCCATTATCCCCGCTGACGCTTGGATCGGCACAGTACTGTTCAATTCAGGGCAAACATGATAGGAAACGCCTCGATAACAGAGCGTCGGTTTCGGTTTTGCCACCGGGATGTGATGGGGGGCAGAGCGGACATAATCTATGCCCCGGTAATAGCCGATCAATTCCTGATCGTGAACCTCTAGGGATAAAGGGGTGGGGTGATGATGAACCCCGCGATAACAACGTTGCATGATAAACCCTCGGATTGCTGAAAATCGGTCGATATTAAAGGGAAACTGATGAATGGATCTTAATGTTCGTAGTGAACGCCTCGATAGACGAATTCATAGGCTAGAGAGTTCACACGCCGGGGTTGTTCTTGATAATGGTGAATCCGCCAGGGTACACCCCGATAATGGCCGCCCACCTCCCCTGTTTGGACTGCAACAGTGGTGTGGTAAGGCTTGTAGGCGACACCACGATAAGATAATTTCACGGTGTTTCTCCTCCAATAACTTCTGTATCTAATGTAACAATTTATCGTTACTCACTGGTTAATGTTGCGAAAACTTGACAAGTGTTTCGAGGCAGGGATCAACAAGATCCGTAGCTTTACGGAGAAAAATTCGTTTTTGGCATTCCGCGAGGAGAATCAACAGCGATCGCCCCAAAAATCCGCTAAAGTACAGCTAAATTTCCTCCCGATCAACCCTCCATGTGCCGTTTATTGGCTTACCTTGGCCCGCCCATTGCCCTTGAGCAAATTCTCATTAAGCCGCCCCATTCCTTAATCGTCCAGAGTTATGCTCCCCGCGAAATGCAGGAGGCATTGCTCAATGCCGATGGTTTTGGCTTGGGTTGGTATCACAGTCAGCGCATGGAACTACCTTATCTTTACAAAAACACCTGTCCGATCTGGAATGATGTCAACCTTCCCCACCTGAGCCGCTATGTGGAAACCGGCTGTGTGGTGGGGTATGTGCGCAGTGCTACGCCGGGTTTAGCGGTGGAGTTGGGCAATTGCCAACCCTTTACGAAGGGGCATTTACTGCTGATGCACAATGGCTATATTGATCAGTTTCGCCACACGCTGCGCCGGCCGATGCGGAACCTGTTGAATGAGAAAGCCGATGAATGGGTGCAGGGCAGCACCGATTCTGAATACCTCTACGCTTTGGTGCTGACCTATTTGGAAACGATGCCCCTAGAAATGGCGATTCCCCAAGCCCTCCATACTATTGGTGCGTTAGCAGCGGAGCCGTTTTGCAAGTTCACCGCTACGACCATCGCCACGACGGGCGATCGCCTCATTGCCTGTCGCTATGCCAACTTTAAGATTCTCCCCAGCCTCTATTGGCTCCGGGATGATCCCCGCTATCCTGATGGGGTGATTTTGGCCTCTGAACCGCTGTTTGAGGGGAATTGGCAATCTTGCCCGCCCCAAAGTTGCTTAATTGTGGAGCCTAATCTCGATGTTCACATCACCCCCCTTTAATCCTGGGGATTTAATCGGGGCCTTAACGGCCTGCCGCGATCGCACCCTTGCCCTGTTTGCGGACTTAACCCCTGAGGAGTTTTACCAACAACTTCATCCCGATTTCAGTCCCCTCGGTTGGCATTTGGGCCACATTGGCTTTACGGAACGGTTGTGGATTTTGGAGTATTTAGCGGCGATGGATCTGCCCCCGGATCCCCGCCGTCAGCTTTGGGCCGCCGATGGCTTGCCCAAGGCGCAACGGCAACAATTGCCGGATTTTGCCACGGTTTGCCAAGGGTTGAGGGAGGTGCGATCGCAGGTTTTCGCCTATCTCGAACAAGCCCAAAATTTAGAGCAACTGCCCCTCTGGTGCTGGCTGCTGCAACATGAAAGCCAACACAATGAAACTATTGCCTTTTTAAAGCAATACCATCGGGGCCTTCCCGTTGCCCCCCGTTGCGATCCTTTACCGCCGCCGGATTTGGGCATGGTGGCGATTCCCGGCGGGAAGGTGATGATCGGGAATGATTCCCCTTGGGGGCAGGATAATGAGCAACCCCGGTATGGTGTAGAAGTTAAAGGGTTTTGGTGCGATCGCTTTCCCGTCACCCATGGCGAATATCAAGCCTTTATCGCAGCAGGGGGTTATCATGATCGCCAATATTGGACAGATCAAGGATGGCAATGGCGATCGCAAAACCAGATCACCCAACCCCTCTATTGGCAACCGGATTCACCTTGGCAATATCACCCCGTTTGCGGCGTGAGCCATTACGAAGCGGCGGCCTATGCTCGGTTTGTGGGGAAACGCCTGCCCACAGAAATTGAATGGGAAACCGCCGCCAGTTATACCGGCACAAATACCCTTACTTATCCTTGGGGAGAGGCAGAGCCGACAGCAAATCATGGCAACTTTGACGGCAACCTTGGCCAGACAACCCCAGTGAACGCCTACCCTTTCGGCCAAAGTTCTTCAGGCTGTTGGGATCTCCTCGGCAACGTCTGGGAATGGACAGCCAGCCCCTTTGCCCCCTATCCCGGATTTCAACCCTATCCCTATCGGGGCTATTCCCAAGCCTATTTTGATGGGCAACATTATGTAATGCGGGGGGGAAGTTGGGCAACGCGGCCCTGGGGATTACGCAACAGTTTACGCAACTGGTATCACCCTTGGGTTAGGGAAATTTTTGTCGGTTTCCGCTGCGCCCACTCGTAGGGGCCAAAAATCTTGCGCCCCTGCTCACGCCATTCCCCTAAACCACCCGCGCCCCGACGGTATCAATGGAGAGAATCCGCACCTTGGGGTTAATCCCTAACTCTCGCCAAGTGGCTTCCATCGTTGCCGCAACTGCATTGGCCTCGTCCGCATGGGCGATCGCCAACAAACTCGGCCCCGCTCCACTGATCACCAACCCATAGGCCCCCGCCCCTAGGGCTGCATCATAGATCTCCCCATAGCCCCGAATCAGCCCGGAGCGAAAAACTTGGTGCATCCGATCCTTGAGGGCCACCTGTAACCAATCCTCCCGCCCCGTTTCCAAGGCCCGCACCAACAGGCCAAAGTGGGCCACATTAAACACGGCATCCTTCATCTTGATCTCTGTGGGCAAAATCCCCCTTGCGGCTTCCGTTGCAACCGAGAAATCCGGCGTGGCTACCACCGGAATAAAGGCGGGATACCAAGGAATATCGGCAATGTACCAATCCTCTTCCTCCGGCAACGCCAACTGACAGCCCCCCAACAGGGCCGGCACAACATTATCGGGATGGCCTTCAATCTCAATGGCCAATTTGATCAATTCCCGAATCCCCAAGGGCTGCCCGGCGCAATGATTCGCCCCCACCAGTCCCCCCACAATTGCCGTTGCCGAACTCCCCAAGCCACTGCCAAAGGGGATACCCATATCCAGGGTTAACTGCATCGGGGGTGGCGTTTGGCCAAGTTCACCATAGAGACGACAAAAGGCACGATGGACGAGATTATTCTCCGGTTCAAGGTGGAGATGGCGGCCTTCTTCCCCCTGAATGGTGACAGTCCAAGTCGCCGCTGGGGTGAATTCAAAACGGTTATAGAGGGTGAGCGCTGCCCCCACGGTGTCAAAACCGGGGCCTAAATTGGCCGTCGTAGCCGGAACCATCACTTTTACCACAGGAGTTTTCCCTTACGCATCAGGCTTTTCAGCATAGTGGACAGCGGTTTGGCCTGTCTAGCGATCGCCCCTTCAACGTTCACAACTTTTTCACGAAGGTTTGTTACAGTAGGTAAAGTCACAAAACCAAAGAAAATCTTAAGAATTCTGGTCTTTAGGGCAAAAGGCCCATCTACTCAGCGGTTTTACTCTAACCTGATTCGTTCAATTGGTTGGCTAACTCTGCATCTCCCCCCTCCACTGGTCAATTTTGTCCGTCGTTAATCTCACCATCCATCCCACATCCTCAGGATTTCCTATGGTTGCCTCCATTTACGACAGTTCTCCTCAGCGCGAAGAAATTCAGCACCTCCAGCGGCGGCTCCAATTTGAAATTCAACGTCGCCAAGAGGCCGAAGCCCAACTTTATCGCCATCAAGCCGGTTTAGCCGTAGAAGCCTCTGGTTGGTCGATGGCCTCTTTCTATGAGAGTGTCTTTGCAACCGCCCCCCATGGCCTATTTGTGGTCAACGTTACCCCAGAAGGGGAGATGGTGATGGCCACTGTTAATCCGGTGATTGAGGCCTGGACTGGCTTAACGGCGGCGGATATTTGCGGAAAACCGCCAGAAGAGGCCTTTGGGGCAGAAATTGGCAGTCGCATCCGAGCCAAATATCAGCGCTGTATTGATGAGGGGCAAAGTATTGCCTATGAAGAATATGTTCCCTTTAATGGTCAGGATAGTTGGTCACAAACTACCCTCACCCCCCTACGGGATGCATCGGGTCAGATTTATCGGCTGATCGGCACAGCGGTAAACATCACTGACCAGAAGCTTGCGGAACAGAAGCTCGAACAGCAAGCGGAGATTTTAACCTCCATCCTCAACACGATGAGCGAGGGGATCATTGTTGCCGATACCAACGGTAATTTTCTGATTACGAATCCTGCGGCCGCCGAAATGTTTGGCAATACATTCAGCGAGGTTCGCCCCGAAGGTTGGTCAAGCCATTTTGGCTTATTTTTGCCGGATCAAAAAACCCCCTTTCCCATGGAGGAACTACCCCTCTTTCGCAGTTTAAATGGGGAATCGGTGAGTCATGTGGAGATGTTTGTGCGCCATGAACAGGCTCCCGATGGCCGTTGGGTGAGCATCAATGCTCGGCCCCTTAAGGATGTCTATGGTTTGTTGCAGGGGGGGGTGATTGTCTGCCGGGATATTACGGAGCGTAAGGCTTCAGAACTGCTCCAACAGGAACAAACCGAAAAACTACGCACGGCAATCCAAACCCTGAAACGTACCCAGAGCCAACTGGTGCAAACTGAAAAAATGTCCAGCTTGGGGCAGTTGGTGGCGGGGGTGGCCCATGAGATTAATAATCCGGTGAATTTTATCTACGGCAATCTCGTTCATATTGATGAATATGCTCAGGATCTTTCCGAGGTGGTAATGACCTATCAAGACCATTATCCCCAGCCTGCGCCGGATTTAGCGGAACTGATCGAAGAGAAAGATGTGGATTTTCTGCTTTCGGATCTCCCTCAGATGATTACTTCCATGAAGGTGGGTGCTCAACGGATTCGGGAAATTGTTGATTCTTTGCGAACGTTCTCGCGGTTAGATGAGGCGGAATGTAAGGATGTGGATCTCCATGAGAGCCTCGATAGTACGCTGATGATTTTGCAGCATCGCATTAAGGCGAAACCTGATCGCCCCGCGATTGAAATTCTCAAACAGTATGGCCAATTGCCGCAAATTGAATGCTATTCCGGGCAGTTAAATCAGGTGTTTATGAATGTGTTGGCCAATGGTATTGATGCTCTCGATGAGGATTATGCCCAAAGTGAGTCGAAATCATGGCGTGGGCAGATGGCGATCGCCACTCGTCTCATTGACATTGAGGGAAAAGCTCATGTGGAGATTTCGATTCGGGATAATGGCCCCGGCATTCCCAAGGAGATTCGCTCGAAAATCTTTGATCCCTTCTTCACTACGAAGGCGATCGGTAAAGGTACAGGGTTAGGGATGTCCATTAGCTATCAAATCATCACCGAAAAACACAACGGTAAAATTCAATGCCAATCTAAACCCGGTCAGGGGGCGGAATTTATCATTACGATTCCGGTGCAACAACGGCTCTCTCCAGCCCAATCTTGATCTCTTCAAAATCCGTAGGGGCGAAAAATTTTTCGCCCTCCCCTGTTTCGCCCTCCCAAAACCCAATTACAATAACCCGCATTGCTCAAACCGTTGGGCGATCATCGCTAAATGTTTCCACCATTTCCCCCCCCCAATCCAACGCCGTGAGGGAAGATGGCCCACGGGGGCGCGGGGGTGATATTTCAAATAGTTGTGGCGTGAAACATCATGGGCGGGCCAATCCACCTGATGGCAAAATTCCGGATAATCATCCTGGGCGGCTTTAAACATGAGGATTTGGACTTTAAAACCAAAGCGTTTTTCACTGTATTTTGCCCAGAGAAAATCGATCGCCCGCAGGTCAGCACAGGGCAGATCGTCAATCTCGCTGAGAAATAGATAAGACCCGACCCGTTTGCGGGTGAGGCGACAGAGAATCGCCCAGGTTTCATCGTCGGCGGCTTCCCATTGTTTACGCTTCAGGGCGGTTTGGAGGTTGGTGTAGTCAATGCGGACGGGTTCAACGGGGGTTTCGAGTTTTTGCTTTAAGGCTAGTAAGTCGGGATCGAGGGTGGTGGGGGCGGGCTGGGAAGGAGACATCGCCACCGTGGGCATATCGGAGATCAGCGGGGCAGGGTTTGGGGTCGGATTCTGGATAGCGGGGGCGTTGGCGATGTCTGCGCCGATTTCCCGTAAAACAGCGGTGGCGGATTGGGGCCGCTCCCGGAGGGAGGGGTTGATGAGTTGATTGATGATCCGGATCAGATCGAGGCTGAGGTGTTGATGGCTGGGAATGCGATCGCGCCATTGCCAGCGATCGTTAACAATATCAAACAATTCTTCCGGATTAACCCCGGTAATCAGATTTAAACAGGTGGTTCCCAAACTATAGAGGTCGCTGGCGGGCAAGACCCGGCCCCGCAACTGTTCCGGAGCCATAAAGCCTGGTGTACCGATTACCGTCGCGCCCCCCATCATGGCGGTATCGGTGAGCATCCGGGCAATGCCAAAGTCAATGAGGATAAATTGCCCGGTGCTACGCCGCTGCATGATGTTATCGGGCTTAATATCCCGATGAATCACTTTCTGCTCGTGGATAAAGTGCAACACCGGCAGAATATCCCGCAACAGTTGCCAGATCATTAATTCTAAATGGGGATGTTGTGACCAGACCGAGGCGTTGAGACTCTGGCCGTCGATCCATTCCTGGACTAAATACAATTGCCCCTGCTGTTCAAAGTAGGCGGCTAAGGTGGGGATTTGGGGATGGTTGCCGAGGGTGCTGAGTTGTTGGGCTTCCTGTTGGAAAAGGGCGATCGCCTTATCCCGCATCGCCGGGTTTTGGGTGGGGAAAAAGAGTTGTTTAATCACACAGCGGGGCTGTTGGGGCAGATGGTGATCGACCCCTAAAAACGTCCGGCCAAATCCCCCTTGGCCCAAGGGTTGGAGGGCAGAATACCGCTCCTTGAGGTGGAGTCCTTGGCCACAGTGTTGGCAAAACTGATGGCGATCGCTGTTTTCGGGTTTGGCGCAGTCGGGATTAAAGCAATGGGCCATAATGGGGAGAGGCAGGCAACAGCAGAGATTTATTTGATTATCCCCCGTGACCAAAAAACTGATCCACCCCTCCGACCCTTCCCCCTTTGCTCTTCTCTCGGCAACTGAGGCCGCTGTCCACATGGCCGGCATTACGAAAATTTATGGAGCGGGAGATGGGGAAGTTCGCGCCCTCAATGGCGTGAATTTCACCGTTTATCCCCATGAATACTGTGCGATTATGGGGCCATCGGGATCGGGCAAATCGACGCTGATGAATATGATCGGCTGTTTAGACCGCCCCACGGATGGTATTTATGAACTAGATGGTGTTAATGTGGCCAGCTTGGGGGAGCCGGAATTAGCGGAAGTGCGCAACCGTAAAATTGGCTTTGTGTTTCAACAGTTCCACCTCTTGCCCCATGCCAATGCGGTGGAAAATGTGATGTTACCGATGATCTATGCGGGGGTTCCGGCGGCGGAACGGCGCGATCGCGCTGTGGCCGCCCTCACCCGTGTCGGTTTGGCCAATCGCCTCAATAATCGCCCCAACCAACTTTCCGGGGGGCAACAGCAACGGGTGGCGATCGCCCGCGCTATTGTCAATGAGCCGGTGATCCTCCTCGCCGATGAACCCACGGGGGCCTTAGATTCCCACACCACCGAGGAAGTCTTAGAACTCTTTGCTGAACTCAACGCCAGCGGCATTACCATCATCATCGTCACCCACGAGGCCGATGTCGCCGCCCGTACCCAGCGAACGATCTGGATGCGGGATGGTGAGGTGGTCGAAGATGGGCCTTCAGAGGCGATCGCCGCCAAAATCGTTCATCACTACCACCCCTAACTGCGCCGTTGCTCCCCTTTAAAGCGTAAATATTCCGCCCCACAGGCCAACAGCCCCGAACCCAAGATCAACAACACACTGAGGGCGTTAATATCTGGCTTCACCCCAGTGCGGATGCGGCTGAAAATTTCCATGGGCAGCGTGGTGGCCCCCGTCCCGGCGGTGAAACTGGCAATGAGAAAATCATCCATACTCAACACAAAGGCCAACAGACAACCGGCAATAATCGCCGGGGCCAATTCGGGTAAAAGTACCTTGATAAACGCCTCTGTAGGCGTTGCCCCCAAATCTAACGCCGCCTCTTCCAAATGGGGGTCTAAATTCGTCAGCCGTGAAGAAACGACGATCGCCACATAGGCCAAGCAAAATACCACATGGGCCGCCACAATCGTCCAGAGGCTGAGTTGAATCCCCACGACGGCAAGGAAAATTAAGGTGGAAACGGCGATCGCAATATCCGGCACAATCAAGGGCAGGTAGGCCACCCCCCGATAGAGGGCTTGGCCGGGAAAGCGGTATTTAGCCAAACCGACAGCCATTAAGGTTCCGAGGAGGGCGGCGATCGCCACCGCCACCCCCGCCACCCCCAAACTATGCTCCAACGCCCGAAAAATCCGCCCATCCGCCCAGAGCTTGCGATACCACCGCAGCGAAAACCCCGTCCACCCTGCACTATAGGCCGACTGATTAACGCTATACACCGCCAAAACCACAATGGGCAAATACATATAGCCAAACATCAAGGCAGAGAACAACGCCTGCCAAGAGGGTTGGCGATGGGGTTGAGTATTAGCCATCCAAGCCTCCTGATAAACAAACAACCTTTAGGCGCAAATCACCAACTCACATCCCGTGGATGGTAAAGACTGAGCAACAATTGATCTAGAAACCGAGGGTTCATCAGCTAAATCAAACTTACCTGTTAAAATTTTGCCAGTCTTAAAAAATATTTGGCGATCGCAATAAGCACCCGTGGTGTAAAGATTGCCTGATTGCTCACACAAACACATTAAAACCGCTTCTGTTTCTTTGTCAATGTGCAACAATATACGCAAGAATATGCGCAAAAATATGTACAACAATATTTGTTAAAAACCCATCAATTTTTTGGATTTAGGCATATCCTTTTGAGTTGACTGAATCCAGGCTATCAGCTAAGTTAGTAGTTGTCAAGTGGTTTACTAACTAATTTTTTATGCTGTCACAAGACGATTACAAAGCCCAAAATCACGTTAAATATATCCTAAATTACCATTTTGTCTGGATACCCAAACGGCGCAAAAAAGTGTTAACTGGCAATATATCAACTAGACTGAAACAGATTTTTTTGGATTTGGCTGTAGAAAAAGAATGGGATATTTTAGACTTGGAAGTCGCACCAAATTATGTACATTTGTTTGTCAGCGTCAAACCAACCGATACACCACATTTAATTGTTAAATCATTCAAAGGACGTAGCAGTAACTATCTCAGAAAAGAATTTCCAGAACTCAAAAAATTACCTACATTATGGACTAACAGTTACTTTGTTAGTACAGCGGGTAATGTCAGCAGTGCAGCCATAAAAAGATATATTGAAGACCCACATCATGCTAAAAATTAAAAAGACCTCGGCGAATTAATTCGCCGAGTGGCTTCCCTCTCATAGCTTAAGCCGCTGAGTTTCCCGCTTACCGCTATATTTTTTATGATGTTCTTCAACCACCAATATGCCCAGCGTAGGGTGCATCACAGGGATAAACCCATGGGGTAAAAGAGCAGCATAACGGCTGACACACCCTCTCAACTGTGGGCGCAAAAACACCACGAATAGGAGCGAAAAAATTCTCGCCCCAACAACAATAATGCCAAACCCCAGATCTATTTCCCCTTATTTTGGAAATAAGCTTCAAGCACCTTCGCCACCATCGGAGCCGCCACCTTACCGCCGCCGCCGCCGGAATGCTCCACAAAAGCCACCACCACAATTTCCGGCTTATCTGCCGGGGCATAGGCTCCAAACCAAGCATGAGACTCGCCAGGAGGAGCCTCCGCTGTGCCACTCTTACCCGCCGCCAAAGGAACCCCAGGCGTATTCACCGCTCCCCCCGTTCCACTCGTAACCACCGCTCTTAAGCCATTGCGGAGTACCTCAATCGTACTGGGCTTGAGATCCATTGAAGTCCGCCATTCTTTTTGATCTTCATCATTTTTTAAAAGGTGAGGCTTTACTAAATACCCCCCATTGGCTGGAACCGCAAACATCACGGCCACCTGTAGTGGTGTTGCTTGGGTAAACCCTTGGCCAATAGACATATTCACCGTATCCCCCGCCGTCCATTCCCAATTAAACCGCTCCCGTTTCCAAGCATCATCGGCAATCAAGCCTTCAGCTTCAGCATTGAGTTCAATGCCCGTTTTTCGGCCAAACCCATAACGCCGGGCCCAATCAATTAACACTTCACCCCCCACACCCCAACCAATTTGACCGTGGAACGTGTTACTACTCCAAGCCATGGCTTGGACATAACCCATGGGGCCGAAGCCTGCCCGGTTCCATTCCCCGAAAGCAGTTCCCCCCACCCGCAGATAAGCGGAGGTTTGTAAAACAGTGTTGGGGGGATATTTGCCCGATTCCAGGCCAGCGGTTGCTGTCACCACCTTAAACGTGGAAGCGGGGGGGAAACCGCGCAAGGAACGATTCACAAAGGGATTCCCTTCCCCCTGTAATTGCGCCCATTGCTGTTCCGTAATGCGACCGGAAAAAATATTGGGGTCAAAGGTGGGGTAACTGGCCATGGCCAGTACTGCTCCATTTTCGGGATCCATGGCCACCACTGCCCCCTTGCGTTTACCCAGGGCAGCTTCAGCGGCTTTCTGTACTGCTAAATCAATGGTGAGGATCACATCTTTCCCGGCTTTCGCGGGCTTTTGTCCTAGCACCTGCACCGCCTGACCTGAGCCATCCACTTCCACTTGTTGCCCACCCCATTCACCCCGGAGCAACTCTTCTAAGGATTCCTCAACCCCCATCTGGCCGACAATATCCCCGAGGCGATAACCCATGGGACGGCGGGCTTCGAGTTCTTCAGCGTTGAGTTCCCCGGTATAGCCAAGGATGTGGGCTGCCACGTTGCCATTGGGATAGTTGCGTACGTGCTCAATATCAACATCTACCCCTTGCAGTTGAGCGCTATATTCCTGAATAGCGGTGATTTGGGCTTGACTGAGGTCTCGCCCGACGCGGATTCGGGTGGGGGAGTTGTAGCCCTCTGCTTCTACGGGGTCGCGAATTTCGGATTCCGGTAGCTCCAGGATGCGAGCGAGGAGCTTAACGGTGTGATCCCAGGTTTCATATTTTTGGGCAAGGGGCCAAATATAGGCGGAGTGAGTGAGGCGGCTACTGGCGAGGATGTTGCCTTTGCGATCGAACATTGTGCCGCGCACTGGTTGGCGGGGAATGATCCGAATCCGGTTGTTTTCTGCCAGTTGTTTGTTGCGCTCCCCTTCTACCAACTGAAGATAGGCCAGGCGTGAGCCGATGCCGCCGAGCAGCAGTAGGCTGATCAGCAACATGATAAAGACCGATTGGTAACTGAGACCGACGGTTCTAGGGGTCTGTTTGCGTCCGACCTTGGATGTGGGCTGTAGCGCAGTGGGATGAATGGCTCGCATTATGTTAAGTTAACCGTTCAGGGAATGGATGACGAAAATTCTGAGTGGTGTACTCCACTTTCGTCGCTCAGAGAGGCACCCCGCAGACTGGGTTCTTGCGTTATTGTACGACCGGCTTTGCGCCTGTTGGCAATCTTGGGATTTTGAATTGAATTTATCTTAACCTCTGAGGGAAGGAATTGTCCCTGAGGACGCGGGCTGCGTTGAAATTTTCGCTATCCGGCTGAGGGATCAAGGCTAAAAGCTCAGGCTCCATCCGCCAATTAGCCCCTTATTCTTGCTTTTTACCCTACCCCATATTTCCCGAAGCTTATGGACTAATGTCAGGATTTAATTAGATTGTGCTCGGTGTGGGGGGTTCTCTAGCTTTGCGGAAAGACCTTGCTAGAATGGGGCGGAGATCAATCAGCACTCTGGTGATTCCCTCCGAGGACTGAGGGAGGGCCGCTTTTTTCGGGCGATCGCCTTTCCACCTGGGTGATCAACCTGGGTGATTCATTTTTGCTCTTTTTTTAAATCTTAAAATCTTGCTATGACGGCTCCCGCCCTTGCTCCCAATGCTTTGAGTTCTGTACCTCCTGGTGTGTTCGATTGTCCGGATGTGGAATTGCGACGGATTACCAAGCAGTTTGAGGGGGAGACGGTGATTCGGGGGGTGGATCTCCAGGTGCAGCCGGGGGAGTTTTTTTGTATTTTGGGGCCCTCTGGTTGTGGAAAAACGACGCTGTTGCGGTTAATGGCGGGGTTTGAAACGCCCTCGACGGGGGAGGTGCTGATTCGAGGGGAGGTGATGAATGAGATTCCCCCCTATCGCCGGCCGGTGAATACGGTGTTCCAAAGTTATGCGCTGTTTAATCATTTAACGGTGGCGCAAAATGTGGCGTTTGGGTTGCAGGTGAAGCGGTTGCCGAAGGCGGAAATTGGCGATCGCGTCGCCCAAGCTTTAGCGGGGGTCAAGATGGAAACCTTTGCAAGCCGCTATCCCCGCCAGCTTTCGGGGGGACAGCGGCAACGGGTGGCTCTAGCGCGGGCGCTGATTAATCAGCCGACGGTGATCCTCTTAGATGAACCCTTGGGGGCGTTGGATCTCAAGCTGCGCAAGGAAATGCAGGTGGAATTAGCCCGCCTTCATCAAGAGGTGGGGTTAACGTTTGTGATGGTGACTCATGATCAAGAGGAGGCCCTTTCCCTCTCCGATCGCATTGCCGTCGTCCGGGCCGGACAAATTGAGCAAATCGGCTCCCCTCAGGAAATTTACGACCAACCCCGTACCGCCTTTGTGGCGGATTTTATTGGGGATACCAATTTATTTACCGGAACCGTTGAGGGGATTGCCGGGGATTTGGTGACAATTCTCACCCCCCAAGGCCTCAGCCTCATCGCCCAAGGACGGCCAGGGCTAACCTTAGGGCAAACGGTAACGGTTTGTGTACGCCCTGAACAGATCCAGTTAACCGCTGAACCCACCACAGACCGGGAAAATTGTCACCGAGGACAACTATCCCAAGTGATGTATTTAGGAACCCATGTGCAATCGGTGGCGGCATTGGTGGAGACGGGCGATCGCCTCCGCATCCTCCAACCCAAACCCGGAACCTCCTTCCCCCTCAACAGCCCCCTCTACCTCTCCTGGCGAGCCACCGATACCCTAGCCCTCATAAACTAGATCCCCACTTCCCACTCCCCACTCCCTACTCCCCACTCCATGCCCGCCTCCCGCCGTCAATTCCTCACCACCTCCGCCGCTGCCCTCTCAGGTTTCGCCCTTTCCGGCTGTGGCTGGACGCTGGCCAGCGTCAATGCTGCCCCCACCCAAACCTCCACCGATGAACTGTATATCTACACCTGGGCTGGCTATACCGATGGGGATTTACTCCAACGGTTTCAGGAAATGACGGGGATTCGCGCCATTGCCGATGTGTTTGATTCCAATGAGGCGATGTTGGCGCGGTTACAGGCCAGCGGCGGCGGTGGTTATAGCATCATCTACCCCTCGGATTATATGGTGCAGAAGATGACGGAGTTGGGGTTTTTGCAGGAGCTTGATCCCAGTCAATTGGTGGGGATGGAGCATCTGTTTCAACGGTTTCAGGATCCGGTTTATGATCCCGGCAATCGCCACAGTGTCCCCTTGAGTTGGGGAACGACGGGGATTATTTACAATCGCCGTCTGTTGGCCGAACCCCCCCAGGATTGGGATTATCTCTGGACTCATCGCGAGGTGTTACATAAACGCATGACGCTGCTTAATGATGTGCGGGAGGTGATGGGGGCGGTGTTGCGATCGCTGGGTTTTTCCTACAATTCCACCAACCCGGTGGAAATCCAGGCGGCCTATGAAAAATTGGTGCAGTTAAAGCCGGCGATCGCCGCCTTCACCTCCGATGCCTGGCGGAACCCGATGCTCAGTGGGGATTTAGCCCTCGCCATGTGCTACTCCTCCGATGCCCATGAGGTGATGGGGGAAAATCCGGATTTAGAATACGTTCTTCCCCTCAGTGGCTCTAGCGTCTTTGTCGATGCCCTCGCCATCCCCCGCACCGCCCCCAACCTCGCCGGAGCCTATGCTTGGATCAACTTCATGCTCCAACCGGAGGTAGCCGCAGAAATCTGTAAACGCCTCAGTTTCGCCATTCCCAACGCCGTAGGAGTTGAACTCCTCCCGACGGTACTGCGGGAGAACCCCAGTTTATTCCCCCCCGATCCCGCCATTGGCCGCTGCGAGGGGCTGATTCCGGTGAGTGACGAATTGAGCGAACTCTATGATCGCTATTGGACAAGGTTAGCCAGTGGTTAATGGCCCTGATCCTGACGCGCCTTAATCAACTCCACCCCCCGCGATGTGCCGAGGCGGGTGGCTCCCGCTTGGATGAGGGCGATCGCCTGCTCCGGGGTTTGGATGCCCCCCGATGCCTTAATGCCCGCGCCGCCGCCGGTTAACTCCCGCAACAGCCGCACATCCTCCACCGTTGCCCCCCCAAACCAGCCGGTACTGGTTTTCAAAAATGCTGCCCCCCCATCCAGGCACACCGTCGCCGCTAACTGCTGCTCCTCTGGGGTCAACAGGCCCATTTCTAAAATGGCCTTAATCGTCTGCCCCGTTTCTTCACACAACTGGGCAATCTCTCGATAGACCCCCTCACCATTCCCCGCCTTAATCCAGCCTAAATTAATCACCACATCCAACTCCGTTGCCCCATTCTCCATCGCTTCCATGGCCTCATAGAGTTTAGTAGCGGAGGTGCTGGCTCCACTGGGAAAGCCAATCACCGCACAAACCGCCGTATGGCTATTGTGGAGACATTCCCGCGCCGTTTTAACCGCGTTGGGATAGACACAAACCGCCGGAAAATCGTATTGCATCGCCGCATTACACCCCATTTTCACCGCTTCAAGGGTAGCGGCGGGGTGCAAAATGGCGTGATCAATATAGCGGGTGAGGTCAATTTCTTGGGGATCAATCATCAGGTTGCCGGTATGAGGCCATCCTTTAGGTTAATGCACCAGGGTCGCTTATCGCTGATGGGCGGCAAGGGGTTGCGGGGCTCCCTGAGGTTAATGTACCACCGTTACCGTTGTCCCCATTTCGATTTGCTCAAACAGGGCCACGACATCATGGTTAAACATCCGCACACAACCATTAGAGGCCGCTTTACCAATGGAATTAACCGTGGGTGTGCCGTGAAAACCAATGATGCCATTGGGCAAATTGTTAAAGCCAATCCACCGCACCCCTAAAGCACTGTTGGGGCCCGGTGCTGTCACCTGGCCAGTCCAAGGGTTTTGCCACACCGGGTTTTCAATCATTTGAAAGACTTCAAATGTTCCCGTGGGGGTGGGGGTGGCTGATGTGCCGATCGCCACGGGATAACTGGCTTGGACTTCATCCCCCCGATAAACGTAAACCCGCCGTTCCCCTAACCGTAAAACCACATGGACGACATCTTCCTGGGGGAGGTAGCGATCGGCATGGCCCAAGGACGGGACTTCTGTCATTGCTACGGTAGTTAAGGAAATAGGAAAGTTCTCTGCTGCGGGGGCCGGTGTTGCCCCCATCGCCCCCCAAAATGCCACGGTGAACAATAAACCCCAGGATTGAATCCGCATACTGCCTCACTCACAAGATCGCTAAAAAGTTATTAAGATGAAGCAACAAGTCCGGTGGGACTGATGGCCGGTGGCGATCGCCCGTCTGGTTAAACGGTTTCGGACAGCAGGGGATCGCCCTCTTGCTGATCAGGATGGTCGGATCTATTCTAATTCAGGTTCTTGGGGCGTTGTTAAGGGAGGGGGCAAAAGATCAACCGGCCCACGCTTGGGCCCTAAATAGAGGTTTTCTAGCAATACCCCAGCCCCCGCGACCCAAGGGGGGACAATAATTGCCCCAACAATGCCTAAAACTTGGGTTCCCCCCAAGACTGCTAAGAGTTGATAAATGGGCAATACCTGCACGGTATTGCCCACCAGTAAGGGATCGAGCACATAGGTTTCAACGTTCTGAACAATCACAAACAGGAGCAACACCCAAAGAAAGAGCCAACCCCCTTGGCCAATGGCCACCAACAGGGCAGGAATTGCCCCCAATACCGGGCCAAAGAAGGGGATCAGGTTGGTAAATCCGGCAATCACCCCTAAGCCGAGGGCAACTTCCGTTAAGCCCATTAATCGCAGGGCAATACTAATCACGATCCCTAAAATGGCAGAAACTAAAATTCGCCCTTGGATGTAGTTCCCCATGCGTTGGCCCATGGGATGAAATTGGGCGGCAAGGCGTTGATCCCAAGGGGTGGGGAAGAGGGTGACGAAGCCGGAGATGAGGCGATCGCCCCCTGATAATAAATACCCCGATAGCACTAGGGCTAACAAGAGGCTAAGGCTACCCCCGATAAACCCCCGCGTCAGGCTATAGGAGCGGATCAGTAATTCTTGAGAGGTGCGAAAACCCCAGGAGGTGAGGGCTTGGATATCGAAAAATTGGTTGATTTGCTCTAAAACAATGGGGTCATTGAGGCCCAATTGAATGGCGCGATCGCGCACCAAACTTTCCAAAATATCCAGATAGCTGGGTAACTTTCGCCCCAAGCGTTGGATCTGCTCCGCCACCGTCGGGCCAATCACCAAACCCGCGAGGACTAAGCCGCCAATGAGGGCTAAATAGATCAAAATCACCGCTAACCAGCGGGGAATTTTCAGCCGTTCAGCGCGGGCGATGGCGGGGGCAAGGGTGGCGGCGATCACGATGGCAATCATTAACACCACCAATAACCAGCGCAGTTGCCAGAGGAGAACCAGCAATAACCCTGCTCCGGTGAGGGTGAGCAGGGTGGGGATGGAGAGGGTAATTTCGCGTTGAGCCATGGGGGTTTGTGGGGAGGGGGAAGTGGGAAGGGGGAAGGGGGAAGTGGGAGAATGGGGGGACTGTTTAAAGAATAGACTGATGGCTTCTGATTTTAGCGATGCAATTCCCCTGGATGAAATCCGGTTCAATGACCAGGGGTTAGTGCCGGCGATCGCCCAGGATTATCTCGATGGCACGGTGTTGATGATGGCTTGGATGAATCGGGAAAGTTTGGCGAAAACTTTAGCGACGGGGGAGGGGTGGTATTGGAGCCGATCGCGCCAGGAGCTTTGGCATAAGGGGGCAACCTCGGGCCATTTCCAGCGGGTCAAGTCGATCCGCTATGACTGTGATAGTGATGCGATCCTGATGGCCATTGAGCAGGTGGGGGAGATTGCCTGTCATACGGGGGAACGGAGTTGTTTTCACCAAATTGGCGAGGGAAAGCAGGCCCCAGGGGCGAATACGTTATCTGAACTTTATGATGTGATTTGCGATCGCCGCGACCACCCCAACCCCGAATCCTATACCTGCAAACTGTTTGCGGGGGGGGATAACAAGATTCTCAAGAAAATTGGTGAGGAAGCCGCCGAGGTGGTGATGGCCTGCAAAGATGATGATCCCGACCAGATCGCGGGGGAAGCTGCCGATCTGCTCTATCACACATTGGTGGCGATCGCCCATCACAACGTTCCCCTCCGGGATGTGTTGCGCAAACTCCATGAACGCCGTCGTTAACCGATGGGGGGAGGGGATCTCGGCATGGGAAATCAAGGAATATGGCACACTAGAGAGCGAACTCTCTACCCCTGATGAATTCCTGTGCAAATTACCGGCGGTGACTGGCGACTGTTGCGACGATTAGGCCCCTACGCTCGCCGCCATCAAAAACTCCTGATTATTTCCCTCGTTCTCCTCTTTCCTCTCTCCGCTGCTGGAGCCATCCAGCCGCTGATCATCGGTCAGGCCATTTCCCTGATTCGCCAGGAACCAGTATGGGGATTCTTGGCAGGATTGAGCATCAATGCCGGAATCAGCCGTTTATTGATGATTTTGCTAGGTACGATTGTCGTCCGGCTCCTGTTTGTTTCCCTCCAAGGCTATTTGGTGCAACAGGTGGGCCAGGAGATTACCGCCGATGTCCGCGATGATCTCTTTGCCCATGTCCTCTCCCTTTCTTCCCGGTTTTTCGATAAAACCCCTGTGGGTAAGCTCGTCACCCGGATCACCAACGATGTGGAGGCCTTGGGGGATGTGTTCGCGACGGGGGCCGTGGGGATTCTCAGCGATATTGTTTATATTGCCGTCGTTGTGGTGACGGTGTTCACGCTCCAATGGCAATTGGCCCTGCTGTTGATCCTGCTGTTGATCCCTGTCAGTGCGTTGATCATTTACTTTCAGCAGCAATACCGCAAAGCCAATTACCGCGCCCGTGAAGAGCTATCGAAACTGAACTCAATGCTCACGGAAAACATTGCTGGCATTGGCATTGTCCAAACCTTCCGCCGGGAGGAGTTTAATAGTGAACTGTTCCGGGTAATTAACGATCGCCACCGTGATGCCGTCGATAAAACGATTTTCCATGATTCGGCGGTTTCCGCCACATTGGAATGGATTGCGCTGGTGGCGATCGCCGCCATCCTCTGGTTAGGGGGGGTGATGGTGATGGGGGATTACCTCACGTTTGGGACGCTCTCGGCGTTTATCCTCTATGCCCAGCGATTTTTTGACCCGATCCGCCGGTTTGCGGAAAAATTCACAATGATCCAATCGGGGTTTACCGCCGTGGAGCGGATTGCCGAACTCATGGATGAACCCATTGAAGTGCGGGATGCCCAGGAGACGCGATCGCTCGACTCCCTCGCCGCTGCCGCCGAACCGGGGGAAATCCGCTTTGAAAATGTTTCCTTTGGCTATAAGCCCGATGAATTAATCCTCCAAAACCTCAACTTCATGATCAAACCGGGGGAAAAGGTCGCCCTCGTCGGCCCCACCGGAGCGGGCAAAAGTTCCATTATCCGCCTTCTCTGTCGGCTCTATGACCCCACAGCGGGGCAGATCCTCATTGATGGCGTGGATATCCGCGATGTCCCCCAAGCCGAACTGCGGCAATATATTGGCGTGATTTTGCAGGAAAGCTTTTTGTTTGCCGGGGATGTGAAACGCAATATTACCCTTGGGGAAGAATATAGTCTTGCAGCGATCAAACAAGCGGCAGAAAGTACGAATGTCGCCACCTTCATTGAAGACCTGCCCCAAGGCTATGACACCCCCCTCCGGGAGCGTGGCACAAACCTATCAGGGGGCCAAAAGCAACTCCTCGCCTTTGCGCGGGTGGCGATCCGTAGCCCTCGCGTTTTAGTCTTAGATGAGGCCACCGCGAATTTAGATGTGGGGACGGAGCGGTTGGTGCAGGATGCCTTGGAGCGGGTGTTGAGTGATCAAACCGCGATCATTATCGCCCACCGTTTATCAACGATTCGCAATGTCAATCGGATTCTGGTGCTGAACCAAGGGCAATTGGTGGAAACCGGCAGCCATGAGGAACTGTTAGCAGCGGGGGGCCTCTATGCCAGCCTTTATCAGTTGCAAATGTTGGGCCAGGATTAGTTTTGGAATGACCTTAACCCTCGTGCCATGGCTAGGCTCGTGGCACGGGCTAGGGCAGGCCTGTTTATGAAGCAGAGCTAGAGCAAGCCAAATTCCGCCAGAGCGGGGCGAAAGTTGCGGTTTTCGTGGCCGGGGCGGCTGAGTTTGAGCAGGGCAAACCGTTGTAGGGGGGTGAGGCTTTGCCATTGGGCGAGGGAGAGGATGACATCAAACTGCATTGCTTGAGCCTGGACAGAATCGGGAATTTGATCCTCCTGTAGCCAAGGGGGATGGGGGTCAATCTTTAGGCTTTTGGCGGGTTGACCGTTGTAGTGAATCACCAAGGTTTGCAACGCCTCCCCATAGGCAGCAATTTCTGCCACCGTCCCACAGGGTCGCGTCACCAAGGCTTCCCGTTCTGCTAAGGTGAATTGATGCCAATGCTCTAGTTTGAGTTTTACGCCGCAGGTATCCAATTTAAACCGGACTACCATGGGAATGCACCGCAAAGCCGTTACAAAGTCCTGCTCAAAATTAAAGAAACTCATGATTTTTAACGAATATGAAAAGTTTTCGGGTCTTGAGAATTGAAGGTGACATAAGTTATCCTAGATTATATGGAATCCGCTTAATCAGATCGTGCAAAGTGGTGTAAGGGCGAAAATTTTTGTGCCTCCGGCGGGCTTATGCCAGCGCCCCTACGCAGATCAACAATACAACCGAATTTCATCTCGCTTGTTGACTAAGCCCTCACAATTTCAGGAAAATTGATTTTTTCGATGACGCATTTTTGCTTTTAATAGCTTCATTTGGTATGGGTCAGCATCCTTACGCCAAACTAAGCGATGTCCCTTGAGTTCAGCACAGTGTTCCTTTAAATACCGTTGCCATGCGTCGGCAGTTTGAATCCGGGAAAGCTCATCTAACAGACCCCATTGCCGTTCTTGATCACTTAACTTTGCAAACTTCGCATAATTTGGATAATCTGGTAAAATCAGTTGCTCTTTTTGATGCAAAATTGGTGGATTAAATCGAGGATCATAATCACGATACTTAACCTGTAAATCGCGCAAATCAATTTCTACGCTGGTACGCAAGCAAGGATGAGGTTCTGTATCAAAGTGAGGATAAAATAAGTAGGTGATTTTAGGTTTTTGGGTATGAAACTTGATAATAGTCGCTTCTTCTGGACGGCCAATCGTGCGAGATGCACAACCTTCTAGTAAACGCAGCACTGGGTCAAGATTAGACAAGGCAGAAATGTGAACCCACAGAGAATGAGGACGTTTTTGACCAATTTTACTTTGGTGACATCGCTCTTGAATTAATGCTAAATTGCCTAATGTCATCAGCATTAGATCTGCCGCAGTGCAGGCAGATTGATAGCTACCAAAAAGAAATTTAATATCCTTTTGAATCATAGAACTCAGATCACGAAGTTTAGGGCGCTTACCAAAGTGTGTCAGGGCAAGATAAACCATTAAATCTTGGCGGCGTGTTTGCGTAATTGCATCCCATTCACTAGCATCGGTAGCTTGTAAGATAACTTGAAAAGCCCGTTTAATTGTTTTGAACTCTGCTTCAAGAGAACTCCAATGCTGAGATTCAAGTTCTTCAGGAAAGGGGAGACGACCTCGCTCAGTGATGAAATTCATCACAGGTTGAAGTAAAGGTTGATAGTCTTCAAAGCGTTTAACCGTAAGACGAATACGGGGAGTTGTGGCACGGGAGCGAAAACGAGAAGCACGGAAAGCCTCGGCTTGACTTTCATCACGAAACACAAAATAAATTCCTAGGGCAACAGGAATAGCATCAACTTCTAAAACCTGATCAATATAAGTCTTTAATTCGTCTTGCTCGTAATATTTTTGAAAAGTATTTCGGCTTGTAATAATACCATCTTCATAGGCGATCAGCCCTTGGATATCATCATGAATTAATACTTGAGCAGCGACGATCAAAACTTGCCGTGCTAATGCCCAAGCATTGAGTAAAGCTTGGCGGCGTTCCTGGGCATCTTCAATAACATTAATGATGTAACCTAAGTTGACTACATCTGCATTTTTGTGAGGGTTTTGAGGCTGATAATAGGGATCAAATCCTGAACTGGCAATGCCGCGATCGCTGACAAATTTTACATCTGTGCCGTAACCACAGCCATAATCAAAAAACGTGCTTTCTTCGGAAAATAGCCCGGCTTCAATGGCAAGGCGAACTGGTTTAGAGAGAGTATTGCGCTTGATGGCAGCACGGTGACGTTTAATGGTTGGAGTGAGAATTTTAGAAGTGACGAAGAGAGGACAAGCAAGGGTGTGATTGTGGATTTCAATTTTCTGTTGTTGGAGATGATTTTCCCAATATTGACTTGTACCGATGTTTCGGGAATTTTTCAGTAATCCGAGAACTTCCTCTTGTTGGGTAAGATGAGCAAATTGGGCATATTGAGGATGATCAGGAGCAAGAAACGTTTCTTTCCTGTGGAGAATCGGGGGATTGGGGCGATCGCCATAGTAAAAATAAGTTAGATCACCCGTTTGCCAATTAACCTGGGTACTTGCAACAAGGGCCGGATGAGGGTTTTCTTCAAAGTTAGGATAGTCAAGATAGGAAATTTTCGGGTTCTTATAGTTAAATTTAATGAGATTAAAGCGGGTTTGGGGGGGGAGAAACTGACGGGCTTGCTGTTCGATGTTTTGGATAGTGAGATGGAGGCAAGATATCGCACTGACATGAACGTAGATGGCATCGGGAAGATGCTTGCCAATGGGACTATCCTTGCAGTATTGTGCCAGTTGTAGCAGTGAGGGCAGATTCACGACAGCCAAAAAATTAAGAACAAGTAGATTGATGATAACTAAAAAGATTTATGCAAGTTCATGCAAGTAGCTATAGTTTTTCATTTAGCCCAATATTTAAAGCTAACCTGAAAAGTATATTGAATTCAGACACCAAGATGAAATTTGATTGATTTTTAAAGAGCAATCGTCGTTTTGACTGAATTGTGCTATAATCCGATTGTACGCTTTTACTGCACATCTTGATTTTTGCTTTTTGAATCTCTAGAATAACTTTATAACGATACCATGACCACAGCACAATTACAACTAAACATCACAAAGCAGGATGAGATTAATTTTGCTCGTCATGAAACGTTCCATCCTAGATTTGGTTGGTTAAAAAAAGGTTTTGAGCAGGCAAGCAAAAACCCCGATGTTTTTTTTGCCGATGATGCAACAGTTAAGCTAGGTGTTGGCAAAAATATGGTGCGATCCATTCGTTACTGGTGCCGCGCTTTTAAGTTATTGAATCAAGATGATGATACTCCCACTATTTTTGGAGAGCAGCTTTTAGGAACGGATGGTTGGGATGCTTATTTAGAAGACCCTGGATCTTTATGGCTCTTACATTGGAAATTAATAGAGTCACCTTGTTTAGCAACAGCATGGAAGATTGTTTTTGATCAATTTCGTGCTAGTGAATTTACCAGTGAAGAACTTTTTTATTGCCTCAGTGATTACTGTCAGAGCTTACGGGGGAAAACAGCAGATTCTTCCCTGCGAAAAGATGTTAACTGTATATTGAGAATGTATGTTGCTCAACAAAATAAAAAAAACACAGAAGATAGTTTAGATTGTCCCTTTGCGGAGTTGGGGTTAATCCATACGGCCGGTGTCTCTCATCGCTATATGTTCCGGGTAGGCTATAAACCCACTCTTCCGCCTGAGGTTTTGGTGTATACTTGTCTATGCCATGCAGCACAAAGAAATACGACTGCACGAAGTATCCCCATTGCTTCACTGCTCTATGATTCTGGCAGTCCTGGTTTAATTTTTAAAGTCACAGAAAAGGATATTTGTAATGCTATTGAGTTTGTGAATCGAGGTTTTGAATCTCTCAGTCTTGCTGATGCGGCTGGAAAAATTCAGTTGTTTTTCGACGAAGATCCCAGTGAACTAGCTGAAGCTATTTTAAACAATTATTACATCAAACGATAAAACGACAATAGGAATCATGCCGACAAAACTTTCCCAATACTTTAAGCTACATCGCCGCTACTTTCGTTCCATAAATTTAGAGCGAGATCTAGAAAATATTACGGCATTAGATGGATATATTATTACAGAAAGATCAGCAGATATTCTAGAGCGTGTCCTAAGCAGTTTAGCACAGAAAAAAAGTGATCATGCACGTACTTTAACAGGTGTTTATGGTACAGGAAAGTCAGCATTTGCTCACTATTTAGCTTGTATCTGTAGTAAAAAATCTAGCAATATTTATCAATCTGCAAAAAAAATTGCTGCTGATTCATTAGATCAAGAAAGCTTGCTTGTTCGTGCCATTGATACGTTACCCGAAAAGGGTATTCTAACAACGGTTGCAACAGGACGATCAGAACCTTTATCTTGGACATTAGCACGAGCATTAGCTGAGGGATCGCATCGTTTTTGGAGAAACCAGAAAAATCCTCCGGAAATTTTAAGAAAATTTACTGACTGGGAGGTTGAAGAAGGTCATCTTAAAATTAAAGATTCCGAAATTCTAGACACATTAAAAAAACTTTTAAAGGTGGCAAAAACTCATGTCTTTATTATCTTAGATGAGTTTGGTAAGAATCTCGAATATTCTGCGCAACATAAGGGAGCCAATGATCTCTATTTATTGCAGCAAATTGCTGAAATGAAGCCTCAGGGTGAATATCGAGTTCACTTTTTAGGGATTTTACATCAGTCTTTCACGGGATATAGCGATCGCCTTTCCGCTACTGAACAGCATGAGTGGAATAAAATCCAAGGCCGGTTTAGCGATCTACCCTTTCAAGATTCCCCAAGTCAAATGACGCGGCTCATTGGTCAGGCCATTGATCGCAGTGGTGCAGATAAGATTTTATGTGTTGTGCAAAATCTTGCTCAAGAGTGGATTAATGCTCTAGAAGATTTATTTAGTGAACAGGGTTTACCCACCCAAGCCTTAGCGGATACTTATCCGATTCATCCTATCGTTAGTCTAGTGCTGCCGATGCTTTGTGTGCGTTATGCTCAAAATGATCGTTCATTGTTTACCTTTTTAACCAGTGATGAACCCTATGGGCTACAAGAATTTCTGAATAAAACAGGGGTTGATGAAGATCACTTACCCACGTTGAAGCTTCATCAAGTTTATGATTATTTTGTTGAATCGATGACGGGGTTAAGCTCTCGCTTTAATCTTCAGCGATGGGTGGAAATTCAGGGTTTGATTGAAGATGCCCGTGATCGTGCTCCTGAAACGCTGAATGTTTTAAAAACCATTGGCATTTTAAACTTGGTGACTACTACAGGGATTTTGCGGGCCACGCCGGAATTGGTGGCTTTATCCATGTGCGATCGCCCTAGTCTGATTGAAAAAGAACATTGGCTAGAAATCATTTCAGACCTTCAAAAAAAAGGATTGATTACCTACCGCCGTCAATTAAACGAGTTGCGGATTTGGGAGGGTTCAGATTTTAATGTAGAGCAGGCTATTTATGAGCGATTACAAACAGAACGGCCGTCACTGTTAGAACTCCTAGAGCAGGTTGATCCTCGAAAACCTTTAGTCATTCAACGGCATTACACAACGACGGGAACGCTTCGCTATTTTGAGCAGCGCTATCTGGATGGTCGCTCCCGGTTAGATCAGCTTCGCTGTTTAAATATTAGTCATGATGGCTTGATTGGTTATTGGGTGGATCGCAAGGAACCTGGAAAAATTCCTGAGTTCACGGCAGATGGTAAGCCTTTAGTGATTGTCCGGACAAATTTATTAGACTTGTTGCATACAAGAGCACAGGAATTGGAAGCTCTGCAATATATTCAAAAAAATGCGCCGGAACTCCAAAATGATGGGGTAGCTCGTCGGGAGGTGCGTACCCGCTTGATTGATGCAGAGCGGTTATTGAATGAAACTGTTGTTCAGGCTTTTGACTGGGCAACGAGTCAAAACCCCTGTTGGATTGAGGGGAAATTAGTGCCTATTCAGCGGGCGAGGGAGTTTCAGTCTAAACTTTCGGACTTGTGCGATCGCATTTATCCCCGAGGCATTGTTTTAGATAATGAATTGATCAATCGGCGGGTGCTCACTACCCAGGGGGCTAAGGCACGGCGGCTATTATTGGAAGCGATGCTAGAAGCAGCGGAGGTTCCCCGTTTGGGTTTGGAAGGGTACGGGCCGGAAGTATCCATTTATTACTCAGTTTTGGAAGCAACGGGAATTCATCGGGTTGAAGATGGGGTTTTAGGGTTTTACCCACCAAAGCAAAATTCAGGGCTGTTTTCGTTGTGGGAGGCGATTGAGTCATTTTGCTTCAGGGCAACGATGGCGCAACAATCTTTAGATCAGCTTTATGTGAATTTGGCGGCTCCTCCCTATGGGTTAAAGGAGGGTGTGATTCCGCTCATTTTAGCAGCGGTTTTATTAAATCATTCTGATAATGTTGGGCTATACAAAGATGGGGCATTTATCCCTGTTTTGGGGACGGAGCATTTTGAGTTGTTGGTCAAAGATCCATCACGATTTTCGGTGAAGTATTTTGAGATTGTGGGGTTGCGCTTGGCGGTGTTTCGGAATTTGGAAAAAATGTTAAAGTCTCCTGGAGCGAAAGAGCCTGCTGGGGTGCGCAATGCTTCATTGTTAATGGTGGCAAAGCCGCTGTTTACTTTTGCGAAAAAGCTACCGAAGTTCACACACCAAACCCAGCGGATCAGCCCGGAAGCTCAGGCTGTGTTGCGGGAATTGCAGAATGCACAGGAACCTGATGAGTTACTGTTTACATCGTTACCAAAGGCTTGTGGGTTTGAGCGGATTCCGGCAACGGGGGTAGATGATCTGAAGTTAGTGGAGGCGTTTCGCAAAAAATTTATTGAATGTCTCCATGAGATTCAGACGGCCTATGAGGTGCTGTTAGCGGATGCGCAGAGGGATCTTTATGAAGCGTTTGGGATTCGTAGTGGTGAGGCAAAGCTACGGGAGGATCTGCGGGTCAGGGCGAATTATTTGCTCCGTGTTTGTGTTGAGCCGTTGTTGAAGCGGTTTGTGTTGGCGGCGGTGGATCAGCATAAGTCTGATCATGAGTGGCTGGAGGCGGTGGTGATGGTGGTGGCGGATAAGCCGCCCCGGTCTTGGTCGGATAGGGATGTGACGGGGTTTGAGTTGGCGTTGAGTGATGTGGCGAGGGTTGCCTAGACAGAGATTGCCAATAATTTTGCTTTGCAAGATCTAGCACAAAAATTTTAGAAATTTAGTTTATATTCCATACCATTGATTGGAAATTGTCCTACAATTTGCCTAAACTTATCTCTAGATTTAGCATCAAGTCGAATGTAAAATTGTTGATTTTTGTTTTTTAAAATACTTCCACCTAAATCAAAACGAGAACCGAGAAGATCCATTAAAAATTCAACCTCTGTTAGGGAAAAGCTCATGGTATAAAACATGATTCCATTGCTACAGCAACCATCATCATAAAACCATACAACCAAAGCAAATTCAGTTAAGTATTGAGCAATAAAACTTTCTGGCACAATCTTACGATCCTGATACCATTGACCATATAAGTTTGTTAAAAAAGGATGAACTTTTGTCCTAATCCACCAATTCAAATAGCGTTTTCCTGTTTTTACATGAGGTTTAGCTAAACGTTCATTAAAAGAACAACAAAAGTATTGACTTAAAAATTCATATTTCCATTGCAAATATTGCTGATTAGCTCCGCCTTCATTATAACGGGCATTTAGTTTATTGCTTCTTTTCTCTAAATTTCCATCACCTAACAAACAACCTGCCAGAAATTCACAGAGTTTTGAATCTGGTTGTTTTCCCTGATAGCTAAGATAACTTGATTGAGCAATAGAGCCTTTTCCTCTTGTTTCTTTGGATTGATTATTGATGGTTGGTGAATTTGGATAAAGCTTTTTATATTCGTTTAGTGTCAACCCATGAATTTTTAAATGATGATAATTGAGGATTTGAAAGGATTGCTTGCAAATTTCACAAGTTACCATTTCAACACCTCGCTCCATCAATTCTTGAATATGTTTCTGTTGGCGTAATTGATCACATTTTTTCATAGCCCGCTTGTTATGGGTTGCTTGACACTCTAGACTCCCACAGGTTTTGTGATAAGCAGGGTGCAGGAAGCGGGGATCAACGATTTTGCCGCAAACCGCGCAATTGTAAGGGTTTCGCATGACTAGCCAGGTTTTAACTTCAATTATTTTGTTATCATATATGATAACAAAATCAAAAACTGAAGTCTTCACAAAAGTTCATTTTTATTTTTTCTGAATCTGTGATAATAGAAAGTTATGGGAAAAGCAGGACAAGCACTAAAGCAGGTTTTAGAGTTGTACAACATCCGCCAAAGTCAATTGGCAAAAATGTTGGGTGTTGAACGTCCAATTGTTTTTCGCTGGTTTCACGAAAGAATAGATCCAACAGCCGAAACAGTTGCTGCGATTGTTCAAGTTCTAAAGGAAATTAATCCATCAGCATCACAAAAGTTTGTTCAGGTTTATTTGGGCGATGTGGCAGGAATACAATTGAATATGAATAATTTACAATTACCTAACTCAGAAAAAGTTAATGTTGCTGCGTTATCTCAAATTTTTAGCAGCACAACAAATTCTTATAAATATTTATTTTTCTTGTCATTATTAGATATTTTAAAACGAGAAAAATTTAAAACTTTCACGTCGATTACATTTGAAAACATTATTATTGAAATGTTGGCAAATGCTTGGTATTCTCATAGTTATTCTAAATTGTCTTTTGGCATACAAGATCAAATTGCCGATAGACTCGATTCTTTACAATTAGAAATTACTGAACCGATTTTAAAATTTACTGATCCAGATAAATCTAGCTTAAGACGATTGATTCAACAGAATAACCTTAAGCAAATCATCGCCCACTTCAAAAAAAATGTCCCTTTTCGGCTTATTCGACCTTTCTTAGTTGAAAAATTACGAGAATTTGATGTCAGTAATGAAGTAGTAGAAAAAACTCCAAGAATTGCTACTGAATACTTTGAAATCTATAAGCCTCTCTATCGATTTAATGCAACAAATTTTAAAGATAGCAGCGAAATTTTATTACATCCGGATTGGATTAAATACTTACAAGAAAATTATGCAATTGTTCGCGGCTGGGCTTCTTGGGAATGGTTGAATTATATGCAAAAAAGAAACCCGAATATTCCTAATTTGGTTAATAAACTTTTCATGCCACAGAAGCGAGATTCTTTGGCGAAACCTATCAAATACTGGAAAGCTGTTTTAAAGCATCAAGACATTGACTGTATTTACTCCCAAACTAAATTAGATCTAGAATCCATTTCGCTTGATCACTATTTGCCTTGGTCATTTGTTGCCCATGATCAACCGTGGAATTTGATTCCAACGACAAGATCTGTTAATTCTGCTAAATCTAACAATCTACCTGCATCACAATATTTTGAAAAGTTTGTTAGGTTGCAACATATTGGTTTAACCGTTTCTGCCCAGCATTTTTCACGGTCTAAATGGCTAAAAGAAGTTGAATCTTTTATTACTGATCTCAGAATTGATGATCCTGACAATCTATTGGATTTTAATTTTTTATTGAAAAGCTATGAAAATACAGTTAAGCCTTTAATAGCCTTAGCTGAAAATCAAGGATTTGTAGCAAACTGGCTTTATACTAGCAAAAACCAAATGATTGGCTAGGTAAGCGGGCTTTTGAAAATGTAAAGTAAGTCACCTTTTTTTAATTTGAGTTGACACCATTAAAGAGCATTTGTTAATATGTTTTTAATGAAGTTGTGACAATATTTGATCTAAAAAGCATTTTCGATCTAAAGCCTTCTCCAAACAATCACTAAAGAGAAATCATGTTTCAATATTTTCCTGTCTTACAAGCTTATATGGGTGACTGGGTTTATTATGTTACCGTTATGAAGCTAGGGCAAATAGCTAGTCAGTGTCAATTAGTAGATGAAATTTGCTTTGATCAAGATTTGGATAGCATGATCCAAAAAGAAATTTCAGATCAAGTTCAACAAGAAATGGTTTCCTATCTCAAAAATAATCCACAAAGATTTTATGGTGCTTTGGTTGTGGCAGTACATGGAGGAGATCCGGAATTTTCACCTGTTCGCATCAATGAAGAATATGAGCTAATTGATGACTCAAGCGAAAAACATAGTTATGGATTTGGATTATTGCGTTTTGATGGTAGTGAAATATTTTATGTCCTTGATGGAAGGCATCGCTTAAGATCGATCCAAATGGCAGTTAAAGAAAAGCCAGAACTAAGAAATGAAGAAATTTCTGTAATTTTGTTAAAGCATGAATCTAGTCCTGCTGGTGTTCAAAGAACAACGCGACTATTTTCAACATTAACTCGTCATGCCAAATCAATCAGTAATGACTAGACCTAATTTGTGTCATGGCCGCCAATAACGAAGTAGGCACGATTTATCCCGTCGAAACCATTGCAGCGATCGCCCGCCACTACCAAATTCCTTACCTTTGTGATGCCACCCAAGCCACCGGCAAAATCCCCCTCAATATTCAAGATTGGGGCATCACCATGCTCGCCTTCTCCGCCCACAAAATCTATGGCCCCAAAGGCATCGGGGCATTAATCCTAGACAGAAGCCACCCCATCGATCCCCTGATCTATGGAGGCAATCAACAACAGGGACTCCGCCCCGGTACACTCAACGTTCCCGGTATTGTTGCCCTGGGAGCAGCTTGCCATTGGCGCAACAAAGAAATGGCAAAAGATGAAACTGTGATTCAATTGCAGCGCGATCGCCTCCAAACCCTGCTCCTAGACCTGATCCCCCGCCTGGTGATCAACGGCGACCCCCATCACCGCCTTGCGGGCAACCTCCATTTTTCCGTACCCGGCATTCCCAACAGCGCCATCACCGCCAGAGTAGGCGATCGCCTCGCCATCTCCACAGGTTCCGCCTGTACCTCCGGCGTAGAAATGCCCTCCCATGTTCTCCAAGCCATGCACCTCCCTCCCGAATACATCGAAGGCGCGATCCGCATCGGGATCGGCAAATTTACCACAGATGCCGAAATTGAGACCGCCGCTCATTTACTTCAGGAAGAAATTGCCCAAATTCGCGCTCTCCTTTAATCCCAAAACAGGGGCGTTGGCGTAAGCCTGCCGGAGGCACAAAGATTTTTCGCCCCTACGTGAGTCGTGGGCGGAGCGTGACGGTGGGGCGAGGGCGATCGCCACAGGAAGTCTGCACCAATTCTAACGGAGGCTTTAGGGTCGGTGACGTGGGAGGAGTTTTTGCAGGTGTAGGCAAAGTGATAAATTTTTAGTCAGTTTGAAACCGGGTTTTTGGGGGAATTTAGGGGGGAAATGGGGGATGGGGGCAACCCGGTTTGTGGAGTTGATTTAGTTGATAGACCAGTTTTCGATAGAGAGTTCTTGGATGATGCCAAAATCGGACTGATTACAAGTTAGGAGGGTGGCATTTTGAACCAGAGCAATGGCAGCTATTTTTAAGTCCATATTTCCTAAACGAGGGTAGGTTTTCCGAAGGTGTTGATGTTCAATAGCAGCCGGATAATCGAAGGGTAAAATGGGAATATGGCAATAGTCTTTTGCTGTTGTTTGTAGTCCTTTATAGGCGATGATCTGTTGTTCAATGGTTTTGGTTTGAGATAGAAAGCTGAGTCTGCCTCTAATTTGTTCTTCATATAGCAATCCTGCTTGACTCGTGAAAATGTATCAGTATAATTACGGAAGATGTTGAACAAGTGATACCGAGGTGTGATGGTCATACTAGCTCCCCAGACTAAACCAGTGGAAACCATTGAGATTCAAGAACTCAAAGCCTTTATTCGCACAGAGCGAGATGCTCGTCAAGTGAAGAAAGCGCTAGCGGTCAAGCTGATATCAAAACTATGGCTATGAAGCAATCACGGCGATGCTGGATGTGTCCCTGGGTGCATTGAGCAAATGGAAACAAGCTTATGAACGGAACGGTTTAGCAGGATTTCGCCATCAGCACAAAGGGCGTAAGAGTTATTTAACACCGCAAGAAAGAGAAGCGGTGTTGGAGTGGTTACAGAGCAAAGCGCTCTGGGAACTAAGTGAATTAGAGTATCATCTTGCGAAGACCTACGACGTAGCGTACGAGTCGAAGCAAAGTTACTATGACCTGCTGGAAGCAGCGGGTCTGAGTTGGAAAAAGACAAGCAAAGTGAACCCAAAAGCAGATGCGAAGGCGGTTGCGGAAAAAAAGTCGAACTCGAGCGGTTACTGGCAGACCACCGAGAGGAGATTGAAGCAGGAGAGTTGAGAGTACTATTTACCGATGAATGTCATCTAATGAGTGGGGACTTAGAAGGCTATGTGTGGGGTCGAAGGGGTGAGCGGGTGGAGATACCGATTGTGAACGAACGGGAAAGGCAAACCTATTACGGAGCATTAGATTTACAGAGCAAACAGGTACTGGTGCAAGCACAGGAAAAAGGAGATAGTGCGGGAACCATTGCCTATATGAAGTTTCTGCAAAAGCAATGGCCAGAAAAGCGATTACTAATTCTGTGGGATGGGGCGAGTTACCATCGCTCCAAAGAGGTACAAGCGTTTCTGGGCGAAGTCAATGCAGGCTTAGACGAGAACGAATGGAAGATCCATTGTGTCCGATTTGCGCCGAACGATCCGAGTCAAAATCCCATTGAAGATGTCTGGCTACAGGCTAAAAATTAGCTAAGGCGGATGTCTGGTTTATGCCCGTGCTTTGCGGCACTCAAAGCAATATTTGAGCAGTTTTTCAGGCTAGATGTGTTTAATTTCGAGAAAATGAATGAATACGGGGTGTTTTCATAAATCAAATAGGACTGCTATAATCGAGAGAGAACTCCTCAGTTTTGCGACTGAGATACCGAAAATCGTAATTAAGCCGCCAGTGTTTGACAACGCCCTCCAGGGTAAGCTACCTTGCGATCGCTGTAGATCTGCCCATCATGACACAAGCAACTCTTGTTCAACTCATTACTCAGCTTGAAACCCTTGAATTGGATGAGCTTCAAAAGCTAAGTCAAGCAATACCAGTTCGTCTTAACGCATTAGATGAACCCACTAGACTCACTCAGCTTTACAGTTCCTTAGTTGACTCAGGTCTAGTTTGCTATGTCAGGCAAGGCTCTCTGAAGCAACAACCTAGGTTATCTTTAGTTTCCGTACAAGGTAGTTCTCTATCTGAAACGATTCTTGAGGAGCGCCGCTAAATGGCTATCTATTATCTGGATAGCAGTGCGTTGGTAAAACGCTATGTGAGCGAAACTGGCTCTACTTGGGTTTGCCGTCTTTTTGATCCCAGCCTAGATCATCAGTTTTTTTATAGCTGCTATTGCAGGTGTAGAAATTATTTCTGCAATTACCCGTAGAGCAAAAGGTGGGAGTATTAGTATATCTGATTCTATAGCGATTTGTGATCAGCTTAAACAGGATTTTCAGACCGAATATCAGGTTATTGAAATTTCAGAGAAAATCATTAAAACAGCAATGAGCATGGCTAAGTTATATGCTTTGCGAGGCTATGATGCCGTTCAACTTGCTTCAGGGCGTGAATTGAATATTCTATGCTTAACAAACAATCTGCCTGTGGTCAATTTCGTTTCAGCCGACAACGATCTAAACCAATGTGCATTGAGCGAAGGATTAGTGATCGAGAATCCCAATAATTACCCCTAAGCTCTACATCAGCATAACTTGACTGTTAGATCGCCCCAAGGGTTTAGCCCCGGCGGAGGAATTTCGCTTGGAGGCGGGTTTGCAGCATTGTTAATTCTGGGAGTTTGAATTGCAGGGCTAACCCGGTGAAGATTCCCAAAGCAACCACAGAACCGAGGGTTAATTGCATTAAGACGACCCATAATTGATCGGGATCAAACCAGCGATCGCACAACCAATTCACCCCCCAACTTCCAGCAGTAGCCGCCACCGTACAGCCAATTAAGCCCAATAAAATCAAGCCCCATTCCCCCAAGGGTAAACCCCGGAGGCGGCGATGGAGGATGGCGATAAAAATCACCATTGAGGTGATATTCACCCCCACTGTGGCCATCACCAAACCGGGGGTTTGGAAAGGGCCGACAAGGAGATAATCTAAAACGCCATTGAGCAAAATATTAAACACACTGACCCGAAAGGGTGTTTCCCCATCCCCCAAAGCATAGAACACCCGCACCAATACATCCCGCCCCAAATAGAAAAACATCCCAAACCCGTAGGCCATCAACACCGGCACAACTAACCGGGATGCCTCCGCATCAAAGGCAAACCGTTCATAGATAATCCGCACAATCGGCCCCCCTTGGGCGATGAAGATCGCCGTTAGGGGCAACATGGTGAGGGCGGTTAGTAGCAACCCTTGACGGATGCGAACTTTGAGATCATCCCACTGCTCCGGAGCCGTGAGGCGGGAAAACACCGGCAACATCGGCACGAGGATCATGTTGGAGAGAATGCCCACAGGGGTGAGAACAATGAAATTGGCGTAACGCATCGCCGCCGCTGCCCCAGCAATGGCCGAAGCGAAATAGAGGTCGGTGTAAACATTAATGTGGAGCATCCCCGATGAAAGGGTAGCCGGGGCCATCACTTTGAGGACATCGGCTACACCGGGAATGCGCCAATCAAACCGGAGGCGCAGCGTTCCCAATTGCGATCGCCACTGGGCCACCAACTGCGCCAACCATTGCAGCACTCCCCCGGAAAGTGTTCCCCCCGCCAACACCAACCCCCCCAACCGCGCATATTCCGGCGCATTCACCGCATCCCCCAACCACCAGAGCAAAAACCCCACCCCCCCGATGAGGGTAATACTGGAAAACAGGGGGCTAACGCTGGGCAACCAATATTGATCGGCGGCGTTGAGTGTGCCAAAACCAATGCCGATTAATCCGGCAAGAATGGCTAAGGGAGCCATGATCCGCAGTTGCAGCACCGCCATGGCGCGGGTCGTATCATCTAAACCGGGGGCGAGGAGGTCGATACAGGGGCCGGCGGCCAGGATGAGGGCAACAGTGACGAGCAGGAGAATCCCCGTTACGAAGGTGGTCACGGTTTCGACAATGGGAGCGGCTTCCGATTTGTCCCGTTTTGCCAAGGCGCTCACTAAGGCACTGTGGAAGGGGCCATTAATTCCCCCCAAGAGGATCAGCAGAAAGCCGGGGATCACGTAGGCGTAGGCGTAGGCATTGACCACCGGCCCCACCCCAAAGGCGGCGGCGATCGCCTGCTCCCGCACCAAGCCAAACACTTTACTAATCAGCGTGGCCATGGCCACAATACCGGCAATGCCTGCGAGGGAACGTTTAGGAGCCATGAAGGATGCTCAAATTCAAGGGTGATGGATGTCAGTTTGCATCGTCAGTCGTGACCACAATCCAGCCACGCCCCCCAATGCTGCTGTCCTGAATCAATGTACTGCAATTTGCAGCCCATCCTAACCCTTGGCGAGGAGTGATAACAGCAAACATTCCCACAGTAAGCGGGGTTGGCCGTAACCCAAGAGAGCGCGGCGGGCCTGTTCAAAGGCTTGCAAACGCTCAGAGTCGCGCCGCCGTTGCCAATCCTCCTGTTGCCAATAATTCAAGAGCCACAGTTGCGCCTCCGGTTCGAGGTCGGTGGCGATCGCCTTGGCTTGGAGCAGGGCTTGTTTAGGCGTTTGGGGGGGGTCTTGGCTAAGGGCCAAAAGCGGGGCGGGGATGGTTTGCCGCTGCGCCCAAGTTTCCAGGGCCGCCCCTGGACTGCCTTGGGCGAGATTGAGCAGCGTCGGTTCTTGGGTGATTTCCGGTTGGAGAGGCGTTAAGACCGTGATTAAATCCCCCTGGGAGAGGCGATAAAAGGGGATGCGCTGACAGCGGGAGACGAGGGTAGGGAGGAGATGCTCCGGGCTGGGGGCAATCAGGATCAGCGTTGCCCGTCCCGGTTCCTCCAAAGTTTTCAACAGCGCATTAGCCGCCCCTTCGGCCATCGTTTCCGCCCCTTCTAGAACAATCACCGATCGCACCGCCTCCAGGGGGGGACGGGCTAAAAATTCCGTGATTTCGCGAATTTGCTCAATGCGAATTTGCGGCGGTGTTTTCCGTTTTAAACCGGCGGCTTCTGCTTCTTGAGCGGTGAAGCGTTTGTTTTGCTGTTGGTAGGTGGGTTCCACCCAGAAAAAATCAGGGTGGTTGCGGGCGGTGACTTTGTGAATAATTTGGGGATGGTGTTGGGGGGGTTGGTGTTGGCAGAGGAGTTGAGCGCTGAAAATGCGGGCCGCGATGCCCCGGCCCACCCCAGGGGGGCCGGCAAAAAGGTAGGCGGGAGCGAGGCGATCGCGCCTTAAGGCCGCCTCTAAGAGGGCGATCGCCGCCCCCTGACCCCTCAACCCCTCAAACCCAGCCATTACCAACGAGCGCGGTAGGGCCGAATATCCAAATGGAGCAGATTGGGATAATGGGTATAGGTTCCCATCCCCCCCGGCCAATCCTGAAGCCGCGCCGCCATCTGCCGCCCCGTCATCCCAGAACGCAACAGATCCACTGCTTCCCCGGTGAGGTGGCGGGAGTTCCGCGCCCCCCCAGCCCGACTATTCCAGGGTTCAGGGCGATACCAACTGGTAACAGTCATCGGGAAACCCCCCAAGCGGGCCCGCACCTCCTGAAGCCGTTGGGCAAGGGCGATAATATTATCCACATGGGATTTAAAGCGGGGAATGCGTTGGCCATTGTGGAGGGCTTCCCGCCAGGTGAAATTACCATTGGGAATAATCGGGTTGCTGAGGAAAAACGTGCTCGTATAGCCAGGGAGGTTAAAAGCATCGGCACGGGTCTCAACTTGGGGCGCTTCTTCCACAGCGGTTTCGACAATTAACGGTTCCCCCCCTTCCCAAATTTCCACATGATCACTAAAGGCGTACCAGGTGTTAAAGCCTTTAAACGTCACATTGTTAAAGGCAGCGCGGACATGGTTGCCTTCTTCTGACCAACTGTGGAGGGGAATTTCTTCCCCCTGCTTAATTTCGTGTTTGAGGTTGGGGTCGGTGATTTGGTTACTATCGAGGGTGCTTTGCTTGAGAACGGTATCCCGGATAATTTTTAAGGAAAGGGCGGGGATGGGTTGACCCATGAGTAGGCCCCAGGTTTGGGGGCCAACAATGCCATCAACGCTGACATTTTGCTGCCGTTGGAAGTTGCGAACGACTTCATTGAGGCGATCGTCATAAACCCCCGTCACCGTCACCCCAAGGCGATATTCCAAATACCGCACCGCTGATCCTTCGGCATGGTTGGGGCGCAGTACGGGTTGGGAGATGATTTCATCCAGGGCTTTCCAGGTCAGGGAAACGGGTTGCCCAGTGGCGTTAATTCCCATCAGTTGGTGAAAGCGCTGGGTGGCGGATTGGGTCGCCGCGCCAGTGATGCCGTCTTCGGTTAAGGGGCGATTATTGCTGTCGGGGATTTGCAGTTTATTGAGGGACTGTTGCAGTTTGAGGACTTGATTATCCCGGCCCCCTGTTGCTGTGCCTGTACCTGTGGTTGTGCCTGTGGTCGGGGCTGGTGTGGTGGGGGGGAGGCGACCGGCAAGGCCGCGGACAATGGCATTCACCATATCCTCGGTGTTGTAGAGCTTCATGTCTCGCTCAGAGTCAATGAAGCAGCATTCCACCAAAATGGCGGGCATATTCGTGCTGCGTAACACAAAGAGGTGAGAGCCGTTTTTAATCTGCCGGTTGGCGAAGCCGAGGGCGATGATGTTGTTGAGGATGGGTTGGGCGATGCGGCGGCCGGCATCGCTGATGGCGAAAATTTCTGTGCCGTGGGCGTTGCCGTTGAAGGCGTTGAAGTGAAGAGAGATGAGCACATCAACGTTGTTGGCATTGGCGGTGTTGACGCGCTTGCGGAGGGAGTCCATGACGCTGGTGGCACTGGTGGGCGTACAGTTCACGGCTTCATGACCGAGGGCCCGCAATTTGTTGATCACCTGGGTTCCGACTTCGCGAGTCAGACGGTCTTCGCTGCCATAGCGGGAGGATGCGCCAACGTCAGGGGGGGCGTTATGTCCCATATCAATGCCATATTTCATCGGAAAACTCCTTTAAAAATCCGCTAGAAGGGTTGAGGGGCGATCGCCTCTAACCCAGGGCAATTCCACCCCTCACCATACTAGAGGGAGCAACGCCATGATCGATCAAAATCCGCCCATGGGGCGAGGGAAATATAGCGATCGCTACCAACTCAAGGCTTCCACAATCAAGTCCCCCAATTTTACCGGATCAAAGGGTTTGGTTAGCACCGCTTTCACCCCCAATTCAGCGTAGCGGCGCTGCTCGGCGGCCTGAACTTTCGCTGTTAAAAAAATGACGGGAATAGCTTGAGTGCGGGGATCTTCCTGCAATAAAGCCCAGGTAGCTGGGCCATCGAGATCCGGCATCATCACATCCAGCAAAATGGCATCGGGGCATTGCTCCCGCGCTAACGCCAAGCCTGCCACCCCCGATGCTGCCGTTAGCACTTGCCAATCGTGATTAATTTCTAAACTTAACTGGGCAACAGCGCGGATGTCGGCTTCATCATCAATAATTAAAATCGTTCGATTTCCCATGGCATTTGCTCACAACAGCCCCAAGCATAGAATTGTACCAAGTCTGGCCAAATTCCTTGCAGGTCTGAGGGTAGACCGATGGGATTAGTCTAACCATTGGGACAACAGGGCCACCAGTTGATCACAGTCAAAGGGTTTAGCAATAATCCCATCAATCCCACAGTCTAGCAAGTGCTGGCGATCGCTCGGTCGCACCCGATCCACCATCACCACCCAATGAATATTCTGGCTAGCCACCAGTTGCTGAAAAGGCCGCAGGTAATGGGAGCGGGGAACCGCCCCTAAGGGGAGGTTCAACAGCAATACCCGAGGGCTAAGGCTAAAGGCGAGTTTGGCCCCCGCAGCGTAGGAATGAGTCGCCGTAACAGACCAAGGGGTCGTCACCTCCAAACTGGTTTGCACAATCTGCCGAATATCCGGCTCTGGATCGACAATCAGAATATCGCAACGGTCGGGATGGTGTGGGCGCGTCGTGGGGGCTAACAGAGCAGGGGTTGGGTTAAGGCGGGAGGATGAGTCAATTGGTGCAATGGCTAAACACATGAATCAGATGGCACTCCCCTAGGATAGATCGCAATGATAATTCGATACTCCGGTGCTGGCCCTACAATAAAGCCACAGTTGTGAAAAAGTTGTGAAAAAGGCGTGAAATGATGGCTGCCCCCCCCGAGGATCATCGGATTTTGAGCCAAAAGGTGGCCACGGGACTGTTAATGTGGTTGTTTTTTGGCATTTCCCTGACCTATTTGGGGTATCCGCTCCTGCTCAATTTAATTGTGGGAGCCGTATCCGGTGGAGCCAGTATTTGGATTATCAGTTGGTGGCACAATGGGGATCTCACCAGTCCAGAACTGCTCGATGAGGGCGATCGCCGCGTGATCCGCCCGATTAGCGATGGGCAGCCCTCCCGCCGTCGTGCTCACGCCCCGGATATTGAAACAGCCCAGCAGTTACGGATGATTGCGGAGGAGAAACGGCGACAAAATGCCCAGCGGCCAAGGCATAGTCTCTTCGCGATGCCCTCTCTATTTCGGCGATCGCGCTCCCCCCGCCGTTAGGGGCCGTCCCTAAACTTCCTACAATGGAGGAAGGTCGGGCCCATGTCCCCGATCTCACTGATCACAAACACGCTTTTGCAAGCCATGAAAAGACTTAAACCCCTGTTGAAAACCCTCTTGATGTTGGGTCTGGTGTTCCTCCTCAGTTTTGGCCCGGGGAATGATGCCCTCGCGGCCCGCAGTGGTGGCCGCATGGGGGGAGGCTCCTTCCGTGCTCCGAGCCGCTCCCTCCCCAGTCGCTCCGCTCCCGCTACTCGTCCCGGTGGCTACGGCTATGGCGGTGGAGGCTTTGGTTTTCCGTTTTTAATTCCTTTCTTTGGCTTTGGCGGCGGCTTTGGCGGCCTGTTTACCCTCTTAATTGGCTTTACGATCCTCAATTTTGTGATCAATGCCTTCCGTAAAAATGGTTTTGGGGAGAGTGAGGATCAAACCACTGATCCGACGGTGACGGTGGCTCAGGTTCAAGTGGGTTTGCTGGCTCAAGCCCAGGAACTCAAGGCAGATCTGGCGGAATTGGCCCGCACCGCTGACACCGGAACCAGTAGTGGCCGCGCTCAACTCCTCCAAGCCACCGGCCTAGCGTTGCTCCGCCATCCTGATTACTGGGTTTATGGCGCAACCCGGAGCCAAACCACCCCCTTGAGTGCCGCAGAATCGCAATTCAACCAATTGGCCCTAACCGAGCGGAGTAAGTTCACCGCTGAGACCCTTTCCAATGTTGATCGCCAACTCCAACAGTTGGAACTGAAAGCCCAGGCCAAGAACGATTCCTTAGCCCAACAAGTCCGAGCCGAAGTAGGGGAATATCTCGTCGTGACACTGATTGTCGGCATTGAAGGGAAACTGGAACTGCCGAAGGTGCAGGATGCTCCGAGCTTAAAAGCGGCGGTTCAGCAGATTAGTGGCATCGGGGGCGATCGCCTCCTGGCGGTAGAAATCCTCTGGACACCCCAAGCCGCCGAGGACACCCTCACCACCGAGGATATTCTCGCCCATTACCCCGACCTGAGCTTGGTTTAAAGGGCTAAGGGTTCTCGGGCCGGTTCTGGCCCGACAATCGTAATGTAAGGAGTTTGAAAATACCGTTGGGCAGCGGCTTGAATCTGATCCGGCGTGATCTGATTCACCGCTGCTTGAAATTTCTGATCAAACTCAATGCCCAGATCGATGATTGTATACCAACCAAAGAGTTGGGCCAGATCGGCGTTGGTTTGCTTGCCCAAAGCATACTGCCCCAGCAGTTTGTTTTTCGAGGCTTGCAATTCCGTTTCCGTAAGGGAAACCTGACAGAGCCGCTCAATCTCCGCCACCAAGCCCTCAAAACCCACCTGGGCATTTTCTGGGGCTGTGCCAATGTAGGCCACAAATTGCGATGCACTAAAGCGGGTGGGGTAAAAGGCGGAAACATCGTAGGCCAGACCCCGCTTTTCCCGCAACTCGACAAAGAGACGACTGGAGAGGCCACTGCCCAGGTAGGTATTGATCACCTTCAGGGCAATATAGTCCGGCAAATTGTGGACAGCGGGGGCGGGATAACCCACCATGACGATCGCCTGTTGTGTGGCTTGGTCAATGGTGTGGGTACTGGGGGGAGGCAACGGCGGCAGTGGGGGGGCAATGGGCAAGGGGGCATCGGGAATGGCCCAATCTCCAAAGACGGCGGTAATTTGGGCGATCGCCGTCTCGGACTCAATCCGCCCCGAAAGGCTAATCACCAAATTATCCGGGCGAAAATAGGTACGGTGATAGCGATGTAAATCCGCCGCCGTCAAACGGCTGAGGGTTTCTGGGGTTCCCAATATCGAAAACCCGTAGGGATGATCGCCATACATGGCCTGACGCAGTTGTTGAAAAGCAACACTAAAGGGGCGTTCACTTTGGGCGCGGATATTTTGGAGCGTCAATTGCTGCTCCAATTGCACTTCTGCGGCGGGAAAACTGGGCGATCGCAGAATCTCCCCCGCAAGACGCAAAATTTCGGGAAAATCCCCTGTGACGGTTTTCAAGCCCAGGGTAAAATAATCCGCCGTGGCATCAGTGCCTAAATTTGCCCCCACGGATTCGACGCGATCGGCAATAACTGCGGAGCTAAGGCTTTGGGTGCCTTTAGTCATCACCATCGCCAACAGATGGGAAATCCCCACTTGGTGCGGGGCTTCCCAGCGGCCGCCCGCCCGGAAAAAACAGCGAGCGGCGATTAAATCGGCGGCTTGATTATCAACGGTGATCACGGTGATCCCGTTCTCTAAACGGGTCAGACTGATGGGTTGGGCAGACATGGTGTGGCGAGCAAAAAAGGTTAAAGGGAGCGCATCACCGTAACGGCATAGCAGTCCGGAGTGAGATAGTCTTGGGCGATCTGTTGGAGAATTTCTGGGGTCATCTGTTGGATCCGGGTGGGGTATGTCACCGCCAGTTCCGCTTGAGCAATGGTGTTGTAATAGCCGTAGAGGCCCGCCAATTGGGCCGGCGTTTCCGTAGAAAAAGCATAGTCATTGCACAGCAGCCGTTGCACACGATTTAACTCCGTTGATGTAATCGGCTCCCTTTGTAGCTGGGTCAGGTGGTTTTGCAGCGCGGCCTCCACCACTGGTAAGGCATCAGCTTCTAACCAAGCATTGATCGTCAGTAAACTGGCGGTTTTTTGGAGGGAAAATTCACAACCAATATCCCAAACCTGTTGCTGCTCTTCCCGCAAATCCCGCACCAGCCGCGAAGACCGCCCCCCCGCCAGAATCACCGATAACATATCTAAACCAATGCCCACATCCATTAAATCGACACCAGGGCCCGTCCAAGCCAGCATCAGCCGCGCCTGTTCAAGGCGGGGCAACCGCAGTTCCGTGCGGGTAATTTCCCTCAGTTGGGGTTTGGGGTCGGCCATGACAGGGGGACATTCGGAGCGGACGGCAAAATGACAAAAGGCCTCACTCACCAACGCCATCACCCCCTCCCGCTCCATACCTCCCACGACGACGACGGTCATGTTTTCCGGTTGATAATGGGTGCGATGGAAACAGCGCATCTGATTGGGCGATCGCTGCCGCACCTGCTCCGCCGTCCCTAAAATCGAGCGCCCATAGGGAGATTGACCATAAATCGTCTCACAGAGGGCCTGAAACCCCAGCCAATCGGGATCATCATAGCAACCGTGGATCTCTTCAATCACCACATCCATCTCCCGGCCAAATTCTTCATCGGGAATGGCCGCATGGAGCAAGATATCTGCAAAGTAGGGGAGGGTTTGGGGGAGATATTCCGCTGCGGTGGTGATGAAAAAGTGGGCATAGTCGTGGCTGGTGGCCGCATTCGTCCCCCCGCCACTGGTTTCAATAATCCAATCAAATTCTCCGGGGCGGACTTCCTCACTGCCCTTAAAAATCATGTGCTCTAAAAAATGAGCCATGCCGTGCCAATCCTGGGGTTCGGCATTGGCTCCCGCCTTCACCCACACATCCACCGCGACGACAGGGGTTGCAGGTAAGTATTGATGAATCAGCGTTAAACCATTACTGAGACGAATGGCTTCCGCAGGAAAAAGGGGCGCTTTGCACAGGTTGGAGAGTTGTTGCAATGGATTTATGGATCGATAAAGTGAGGGGAGCTTATCTTAATCAGTGTAGCGGCGGGAATGATCCCCGTTTGATCGATCTGATACAAAATGCCCGAATTCGTGAGGAATATCACCCAGGCTTCATTGCCGGGATCACTGATGGAGCGTAATTTTCATCAATCTTGGTCTGTAACCGTCGTCAATGGGGGAACCTACCAAACTCACAGCGATCGCCTCAGACAAATCACCCCGATTCTGTCATAAACACAGGAGGATAGAGTTAAGCAATCCATGGAGGTCTGCAAGCCATGACCCCGATCGAACTCGTTCCCGGTGCAATTTATGAAATTCTCGCCTCTGTCGCCGAAACAGGGGTCTTAACCCTTGGCGATCGCTATGGTCTGATGGCAGCGGTTTTAGATGAAACGTTAGCCCCCGAAGAGCGCCGCACCGTTGATCGGATTTTGCGGGCTGTGCTCCGGGGCCGGATCCGCATCACTCAGTCTTTTGGCTGAAGGATGCCCCGCTTTCGACGGATTTATCAAAAATCGATCTCAAATCCCTTGACAAATCTCAATTAAACGTTACTCTATTACTTGAGTGTGAGGAGTAAAGTTGAATAAGCACTTGGGGTCGAAACAAGGCAAGACTCCCAAGTGCTTTATCTTTTCTAGGTTTTTTGACCACAACACCAACCCCCTTCCCATTGGAGGGGGGTTGGTTTTTGCCGCAGATCAATCGTCAAATTAATCGTCGTACATCCGGGCTTCAATGGCTTCGGGGTATTCCTCGCAGTACTCCTCAAAGTGAGTTTTCACCAGTTTTTTCGCCCGCTGGTGGGCTGACTCGGCTTGGAGTTCCTCCACAATGTCCCAAGCCGCAGCACATTCCGGGGAGGAAACGCCTTTTTCGGCACAAAGAGCACGGGCTTTATCCCGGGCCGCCACAATTTCCGCCTCTAAGGATAGGGCTTTCGGTTTTTCGACAAAATCGCCCTTTTGGAGAATATCCGTGATTGAGACAATTCCCACAAGCTTGTCTTGAATCACTGGCGCACGGCGAATCCCGGTATTGGCGAAGAGGCGAGCCACATATTCCACCGCTAGATCCGGGTTAATCACAATGCAGGGCTTGGTCATAATTTCAAACACCCGCACCTGTTTTGGGTCAGTACCATAGGCGGTTACTTTGTAAACCACATCGGTTTCCGTCACCATCCCATAGGCATCTTCCTCAGTGCGGCGATCGACAATTAAGGCCCGCAGACCCTTTTTTTTCATGAGCTTTACCGCCTCGGCAACGGTGGCAGAGCCACGGATTGTGACAACATCGGTGGTCATGATTTCAGAGGCTTTCATCAGTTTTTTCCTCGACACTTTACCTATCATTGTTTGCTGGCAACGTCAGCCAAAGCAAGCAGAATAGACAATTTGCAATATTTTTAGGGGGCGATCGCCCCTTCCACAGATCAGCCCAAGCCACAGACCGCGATATACTGGGTAGTCAGAAAATCAAACCGCAGGGCCACCCCCTGTCTAACCGCCACTCACGCCCTGAAATCATGAATTCTGGAATTGATCTGCAAGGCAGTTTTATCCAAACCCTAACCGAATTTGGACTTCCCCACGATCTCGCCCGTGCCTTTTGGATTCCCCTCCCGATGATCCTGGTGGTGATCGGTGCAGTGGTGGGAGTCCTCGTCACGGTTTGGCTTGAGCGGAAAGTTTCCGCTGCCGCCCAACAGCGCATCGGCCCGGAATTTGCCGGCCCCCTGGGCGTACTGCAACCCGTCGCTGACGGACTCAAACTCGTCTTTAAAGAGGATGTTGTCCCCAACAAAGCCGACCCCTGGCTCTTTACCCTTGGCCCGGTGTTGGTGGTGATTCCCGTCATCCTCTCCTACCTGATTGTCCCCTTCGGTCAAAATCTGCTGATCACCGACCTCAACGTGGGCATTTTCCTCTGGATTTCCCTCTCCAGCATTGCCCCCATCGGCCTGCTGATGTCCGGCTATTCCTCCAATAATAAATACTCCCTCCTGGGGGGACTCCGGGCAGCGGCGCAATCGATTAGCTATGAAATTCCCTTAGCCCTCGCCGTCCTCGCCGTCGTGATGATGTCCAACAGCCTCAGCACCATCGATATTGTCGAACAACAATCCGGCTATGGCATCCTCGGCTGGAATATTTGGCGGCAGCCGGTGGGCTTCCTGATTTTTTGGATTGCCGCCTTGGCGGAATGCGAACGGCTCCCCTTTGACCTCCCGGAAGCCGAGGAAGAAATCGTCGCCGGTTATCAAACGGAATATGCCGGGATGCGTTTCGCCCTCTTTTATGTCGGCTCCTATATCAACCTCGTGCTATCAGCGTTGATTGTCGCCATCCTTTACCTAGGCGGTTGGGAATTTCCCATTCCCCTTGACCAATTGGCGGGCTGGATCGGGGTTAGTGAAACTACCCCTTGGCTCCAGGTGATCACCGCTTCCTTGGGCATCATCATGACGATTCTCAAGGCTTACCTCCTGGTGTTTCTCGCAGTTTTACTGCGCTGGACACTGCCCCGGGTGCGCATTGACCAACTCCTTGATCTGGGTTGGAAATTTTTGCTGCCGGTGGCCTTGGTGAATTTGCTGTTAACCGCAGCCCTGAAACTCGTTTTCCCCTTTGCCTTTGGGGGCTAACTCTCATTGTTGTTGTTGATTTACCCGAAAACCCATGTTTAACTTTCTCAAACAAGTCGGGGACTATGCTAAAGATGCTGCCCAAGCAGCGAAGTATATTGGTCAAGGCCTATCCGTCACCTTTGACCATATGCAGCGGCGGCCGGTCACGGTGCAGTACCCTTACGAAAAATTAATTCCCTCCGAACGGTATCGCGGCCGGATTCACTACGAATTTGATAAGTGCATTTCCTGTGAAGTCTGTGTGCGGGTCTGCCCGATTAACCTGCCCATTGTGGATTGGGAATTTGATAAAACGACGAAAAAGAAGAAACTCAACCATTACAGTATTGATTTTGGGGTTTGTATCTTCTGTGGCAACTGTGTGGAATATTGCCCCACCAATTGCCTGTCGATGACGGAGGAGTATGAGTTAGCGGCTTACGATCGCCACGAACTCAACTACGACAGTGTGGCCCTGGGTCGTCTTCCCTACAAAGTCACCCAAGACCCGATGGTCACGCCATTGCGGGAATTTGCCTATTTGCCTAAGGGTGAAATGGATCCCCACGACCTTCCCCCCGATGCCCAACGGGCTGGCAAACGTCCGGAGGAACTGGTGGCAGAACTCAAACGCACAACAGTTCCGGCTCAACCAGAAAGCTAGGGGAGCCAAGGGGCGATCAGCCCTAGCGCAGTGATCGCCCCCTCCAGTCCAACCCTCACCCTGGCCTTCACAACCGCTTTTTAAGTCCCAAACTCGGAGAACCCTATTCGTGAATCTCGCCGCAGACCTTCAACTGATTTCCTTTGTTGTCCTTGGGGTTGCCATGATTGCCGCTGCCCTAGGGGTTGTCATTCTAGATCAGATTGTTTATTCCGCGTTCCTCCTAGGGGGCGTTTTTTTAAGTATTTCTGGCCTCTATATTTTGCTCAATGCTGATTTTGTGGCCGCTGCCCAAATTTTGATCTATGTGGGGGCGGTGAACGTCTTAATTTTGTTCGCCATTATGTTGGTGAATAAGCGGGAGGATTTTACGCCTTTGGCGAATCGTTGGCTCCGTCAAGGGGCAACAGGGGTGGTTTGTGTGGGGCTATTCATTCTCCTATCAACAATGGTGCTGGCTACGCCTTGGGCGCTGGATAGCACCATTGGGATTGAAAATACGGTGGTGCAAATTGGCCGCCATTTCTTCAGTGATTATCTCTTGCCCTTTGAGTTAGCCTCGGTGCTGCTGTTGATGGCGATGGTGGGGGCGATTATCCTGGCGCGTCGGGATTTTGTGCCTGAAGGCATAGATCCCCTCACCCGTCAAGAAGCCCTAACCTTGCCGGAACGCCCCCGCGAATTGGCGGGAACTCCGAGCGAGCCGCGATAGCGTACCTATCAACCCTAACCTTCTTATTTTTACGACTCACGATCCCCCCGGCTACGCCGACCCCCTTGATCAGGGGGTTAATCCAGAAACCCCGCTTATCAAGGGGGCAGGGGGGATCCCCCGTCAACCCTTACCCTTCCCCAATCATGGAACTTCAACTGCAATTTTTCTTGCTTTTAGCTGCTGCCCTCTTTTGCATTGGTATCTATGGTCTAATCACCAGCCGCAACGCCGTGCGCGTCTTAATGTCCGTGGAATTGCTGCTCAATGCCGTTAACCTGAATTTGATGGGGTTTTCCAACTTCCTCGACCCGGATCAGATTAAAGGCCAGGTGTTTGCGGTGTTTGTGATTACCGTGGCGGCGGCGGAAGCGGCTGTCGGGTTGGCGATTATTTTGGCCATCTATCGCAATCGCGACACTGTGGATATGGAGCAATTTAATCTCCTGAAGTGGTAGGCAAGCCTTTGGTTGCCCTGATGGGCAATCGGAGCGGGGGGATGATTGGCTCTCTCCATGGCTTGGTAGCGGAGGGGCGATCGCCCCTTGCCCCATGACAAGTCAAGAATTACCCTCATCCCCTTGCGTTCAAAGCTCACAGGCCGTACATTGCTAAGGAATTGCGGTTTTATGGGCTATCCACAACTATGGCATTTTCGCGGCGAGCAAGCGGTATCTTACTGCATCCCACTTCCCTCCCTGGTCGGTTTGGTATTGGGGATCTGGGCCAAGAGGCCTACCGCTTTGTTGATTTTTTGGTTGAAAGTGGCCAACAGGTTTGGCAGGTTTTGCCCTTGGGGCCAACCGGCTATGGCAACTCTCCCTACCTTTGCTATTCTGCCCTGGCCGGCAATCCTCTACTGATCAATTTAGAATGGCTGGTGGCCGAAAAGTTACTCGCGGCATCGGATTTTGATCACCTCCCGATGTTTAACGCGATTAAGGCGGATTATGAAGGGGCGATCGCCATTAAAATCCCCCTCCTCCACAAAGCCAGTCAAAATTTTGTCACCAAAGCCACCCCAGAGCGCAAAAAAGAATTTCTGGCCTTTTGTGAAGCTCAAGCCTATTGGCTCGATGACTATGCCCTGTTTATGGCCATCAAAGGCCAGCAAAACGGGGCCAGTTGGCATCAGTGGGATGAACCCTTAGCTCAACGGGATCCCCAAACCCTCGCCCAAGTCACCGCCCAACTCAAAAACGAAATTTTCTACCACAAATATATTCAGTCGGAATTTTTCCGCCAATGGTCAACCCTAAAACAATACGCCAATGATCATGGTGTAGAAATCTTTGGGGATATTCCTATTTATGTGGCCCATGACAGCGTGGATGTGTGGGCCAATCCGGAAATTTTCTGCCTTGACCCCGAAACAAGTGAACCGGCTCAGATGGCCGGTGTGCCGCCGGATTACTTCAGCGAAACTGGTCAACTGTGGGGCAATCCCGTCTACAACTGGGAAGCTTTACAGGAGACCCATTTTGCTTGGTGGGTACAGCGCATTGAAGGAATGCTCAACTATGTCGATTGGATGCGCATTGACCATTTCCGGGGTTTTGAATCCTTTTGGTCAGTGCCGGGGGGGGAAACTGTGGCGATTAAGGGTGAATGGGTGAATGCACCGGGAGCCGAGTTTTTTGAAATTCTCAAGGATAAGTTGGGGGACTTGCCCATTATTGCTGAGGATTTGGGGGTGATTACACCGGAGGTGGAGGCGTTGCGGGATCAGTTTGGGTTTGCGGGGATGAAGGTGTTGCATTTTGCCTTTGATTCTGGCCCGGGTAATCCTTTTTTACCCTTTAACCATTCCCTCAATTGTGTGGTTTATAGCGGCACTCATGATAATGACACGACGGTGGGTTGGTTTAATGCCAGGGATGAGGAGGCCAAACAGCGGGTCTATGACTACTTCGGGGGGGTTCCACCGGAGCCGATTGAATGGGCGATGATTCGCATGGCGATGAGTTCGGTGGGCCAACTGTCGATCTATCCTTTACAGGATGTTTTGGGGTTGGGTACGGCATCCCGGATGAATATGCCCGGTGCGGCGGAAGGCAATTGGGATTGGCGGTATCAAGAATCGATGTTGCGGCCAGAGTTGGGCGATCGCCTCCGCCGTTTAACAGAACTCTACGGCCGATTGCCTCAGGGTTAGGATCCCCCCTGCCCCCCTTGAAAAGGGGGGTTTTGATGATTTATGCCATTTTGCGTCGCTGCTTAAAACGAGAACGTGGCCCGCAACGCCCCAATCAGCACCGTATCGTTGTTGGCGTTATGCCCCGGATTAAACACCGCCACCAAACTGGGTGTAAGTGTGATGTAGTTACTCAACCGCCAGCGATAAAACGCCTCTAGGTGATATGCCCTATCATCCCGACCGCCATTAAACGCGGTGCTGCCCGTTTTAAAGAAGCTCGGAATATTCCCCAGCACTTGACCATTGGCGCTTAAATTACTTTCTGTGATGCGGGGTGGCATACCAAAGAAGATGCCGCCAAAATTCCCCTCGGCAAACAGATCCGGGAACTGCAACGATAGCATCCAATTGTTGGTCTGTACTGAACCGTCGAAATTGAGTTGATGGGAGGTCGTCCAGCCTACCCAGCCGCCAAGGGTGACAGCATCGGTAATGGCCCAGTTGGCCGTGATGCCAAAGGCATTGGTTTCGAGATCCACACCATTGAGCGACGACACTTGCTCATCACCCAAAAAGGTATTCAAGAAGCCCTGATTTGCACCGGATCGACCATTGAGGAAATAGAGGGCAATATCTGTATTGCGGGTGGGTGTGACGAGAGCTTGAAGCCCTAGGGTATAGGCTTTACCGATGAAGCCTTCGGTGGGAACATTCGCAAACGCTGCCGAATAGACCCCCTGCACACTCAGAATCGGTGTGGCTTGCCAGTCAAAACCAGCCCCGGCACTGGTTCCGCCCAGTTGAATGATCGGGTTGCGCTGGGCAAAGCGAGATATGGGGCCAAATCCGGCACTTTCGACGCGGGACGGGCCACGGAAGACGTTGACGGGGTTCACGCCTGCGGGGCCGATGATCACGGCTAGGCGATCGGTGACGCGCTGGCGATAGCTGACATCGCTGAAGATGAGGCTGTTGGCGGTGTCGGATTCGTAGCCTAAGCGGGTGAAGTTGTTGTTCACCAGGCCATAGTTGGCGGGGTTGCTCACGCTGGTGTTGATGTTGCCGGCTTGCATCCCGGTGAGCAGGTAACTACCGGGGCCAAATTGGGTGAGGAAGGTGAATTGGGCGTTGTAGCCAAAGCTGACTTCATCGTTGGGGTCGGCGGTGTCGGTTTGACCATCACTTCCTATTGCCCCGGTGGTGTTGTTGCTGAAGTCGATGGAGTTGCTGAAGCGGCTTTGCAAACCGAATACCACTTGACCATAGAGTTTGGTGGTGGTGGAGAATTGGTTATCTTCGAGGAATTGCGCCCGGCTATCGAGGTTATCGACCCGGCTGCCGAGGTTTGCAAGTTCGGTTTCAAATTCTTGGGAGAGGCGACGCAGGATCTCGAAGTCTGCTTGGGTCGCAAAGTTGGCGGTGGTTTCTGCGAGGAGACGCTCCATGGTTTGCAGGCAAGCGTTCAGCCCAGCGGCGAATTCGTAGCGGCTGAGGGCTGTGTTCCCCTGGAATGTGCCGTTGGGGTAGCCTTTGAGGCAGTCGTAGCGGCTGATCAGATCGCTGAGGGCGGCGTAGGCCCAGTCGCTGGGTTGCACGTCGGAGAGTTGGTTTACTCCGGTGATTTGGCCCATCGGTGCGGTGGAACTGAGGGAGCCAAATGTCGGTTGCGGGGTGGGGGTGATCGGTTGCGGGGTGGGGGTGAACTGGCTCAGGTCACGGTTGAGGATGGTGCTGCCGTTGCCGAGATCTGCGGCGGTGGTGCTGGCTGCGGGTAGTTCGGGCAGGGCTTGGGCGGCGGTGGTGCTGGCAATGAAGGCGGTTGAACTGAGGCTAAGAACGCTAAAGATCGGCAACAAGCGCGAGTTACGTATCAAAGTTAAGGTGGTTGAATGGGATATCATTGCGCTCGTTGGATTGGTTGTGGATGATCCAGACCACTCCAGAAGCTTCAGGACGATATCACGGTTTCATAAGTTTTGGCTATCTATTCAATGTTTCCGTATTCTGATGGTGATTGAATCCACGGCCGAAATGTTGTGTGATTTAACCCTGTGCATCGGAAAATAACACTGTATATACTGGGTAGAACATATATTTTCTGCTCAACAATGCAAACTAAATCTAAAATCGCTCTGGCTGGGGCGATCGCCCTCGGTCTAGTCTCCCTAGGTGGGGTCTCGGATGGTGCTTATGCACAACAAGTCAATGCTCTGTCCTTCAGCTCCTTCAATCCGGCCACCCGCGAGTTGGTTCTCACGAATAATCGGGGGATTATGACTCTCTCTCCTTCTACTACGATGATGTCCAGTGGTGGTGGTAGCATTGCTCTTACAGACTCTCGTACCATCCACACTGACACCGAGAATTCAAACCCCACCGGCCGACTATGCTATGACTCCTGCCTTAACAGGCGTTACTTCTTTTCGAGCCCATTCTCCATCTCCGGGTCTGATGCCTCTGGCTCGCTGGTATCCACCAGTCCATTAAACTTCGAGTTATATGTACTGACCAATGGACAGAATGGTGGGTCTCTTTCTATTTCTTCTGGCGGCGGGGTTTTGTTCGACGCTTCTAACTCTCGTCCTTTCCCCGTTGGGTTCTCCCCCTTTATCCCTCCGACTCCCACCCCGACGCTTACTCCCACCCCGACGCTTACTCCCACCCCGACGCTTACTCCCAGTTCAATCAATGTACCGGAGTTGAACGCCGCTCGCCTCACCCTGCCCGAACCCACCACCCAACCCGACCACCCCGCCGCCCAAAATAACCCCGCCGCCAATACTGCACCGGGCGGCCAGAACCTCCGTCCCAACGGCATTCACACCCGCATCATTCCGGAATGGAGTCCGGGATTGTATCAGTGATTAATTGATCATGTTTTGAGTTTGGATTAGGACATTCACATAATGTGGGGGGCAAGTCGATTGGGTGGCTTGCTCTTTTTTATGCGGCTCAGCTTTCCTGAATCGGATCACCTTGCGGCGGATGAATACCCACCTGTCGCCACAATGCTCTGGCACTTTGGATTGATTCTTCGGGCGGATAGCGAGTATCGTTCAGATCCAGCCGACTGACCGTTGCTCGTCCTGATGCGCTGGTTCCTACAATCTCAACAGCGTCGCTTGTCCAAGCAAAGTGGTCTGCCCAATGTTGCGTTCTTGGGTTAAATAACGGTTCCACTGCTTTGGTCACTGGATCAACACCACCCACAAAGTTATACCGACGCTCATTACAGCGGCGACAAGCCAGAGCTAAATTCTCCAGTTCATCTAAACCGCCTAAAGAGCGAGGCAAAACATGGTCAAATGTGAAACGATTAGCACTGATGCGTTCTGGAGAATGACAATATTCACATAGCCCTCTAGCCCGCTCACGCACCAACTGCCGGAGCACCGTATCGGTGGTCATGTCTGTGCCACCAACATAGCGTTGATGTGGGTGAAAATTCGATCCATCTCACCGATTGATTCCAACTCAAGATGCTCTTCCGGAGTCAGCACATCTGCTTTTTTTCGCTCTAATAGCTCCTCCATCCGTGTCTGTAACAGGTCATCAAACTTAAACAGCATCCACTGATCAACTGCGGTCAGCCGAATTTGGCTAATGAGTTTAGAGGGTTTAGCAAGCGTGGGCAGCATAGAACCGAAGAAAAATACGTTTTTTCTCATTGTAGAGAATGCAGCGGGATTTGCGATCGTGGTTCCTGCCAACTTTAACGATAGTTGACACCCGCATCATTCCGGAATGGAGTCCCGGTTTGTACCATTGACACTCCCCGGCCTAAAGGCACGGGGATTCTTGGCTCACCGAGTCCACTTACCTAGGATTCCTTGCGAAGTCCTACATAGAGGTGGTTCTCTCCCCAAGCGTTACTTTCGGTGTGCCCCACCGTAGTTGGATTGCTCCAAAGTTTGTTTGGATTGGCAGCAATATTTGCCAAAAACTGATTCGTCTAGTCCCTGTGAATCTTTTACCTACTTGCAGGGAGGTCTAGAACAATGAAGTAGAACCCCATAGATTCAATTGCCAAGGTTCAGTAGCTACGGGTTAGGTAGCATCGGGTTTTTAAAGCGGTTGCTTACCCTATCCGCTACGCTAATCATACACCATCAAAAGCCGTCCTGGATGGTGACTGAGCTTGTCGAAGTCAGGACGTTGCTCTAGACCCATGAATTTTGGTAAAAAAAAGGGTGAGCAATGCTCACCCTTTGTGCGTTATGGGATTGAGGAAGTCCAAACCCATTAAGATCGATAAAATTTAGCGATTAACCCTTAAACCGTGGCGGCGGCAGGCACTTCTACAGAACCACTGCTTTGGCCGTTGTTGTGACCATTTTCCGGGCGGGGACAAATCACCCCAAAACCACCATGGTTGCGACTATAAATCACGTTGATTTCCCCGGTTTGCTCATTGCAGAACACAAAGAAATCATGATCCACCAATTGCAATTGGTGCAGAGCATCTTCAATGCTCATGGCCGGCATGGCAAAGTATTTCATCCGCACCACTTCAGCGGGCAACTCCGGAGCGCGATCGCCAATTAAATCATTGGTGAGCACTTGATCATCGAGGGGAATGGGGGTCTTCGGTTGAGCTTGGGCTTTCGCGAGGTGTTTTTCTTTATACTTCCGGAGTTGGCGGGTAATTTTATCCGCCACTAAATCAATACTGGCATAGAGATCCCCACTGCTCTCTTGGGCACGGATCACCGTCCCATTAGCATGAACCGTCACCTCTGCGGCGTGACTGTTATTAATGCGGGGATTACGCGCCACGGAGAGATGAACATCAATCGTGGTGGTAATGCCTTGAAAATGTTTAACAGCTTTCTCCAGCTTTTGGTGTACATAATCACGAATCGAATCCGTAACGGTAATATTATTGCCCTGGATTAAAAGCTTCATATTGAACGACTCCATTGTGTAGGATAAAACTGCCTGAGTCTGGGGCTGGGATGGATCTGCTCCAAGCGTCGAGGCAATGCGAGTATTGGTTTTCCTTCCAAACGCAAGCGGTTTTTCTGCTCAGAACGGTGGGTTGAGGCTGGTACCTGTTGCGATCGCCGGGTCTATCGGAGCCATGAGGGAAGGGTCATGGTTGGGATTGATCAATCACCTTCAAAATTCCGGTTGATCACTGACCCGTAGAAAGAATCTCCTTGGCTGAACTGCTTTCTATATTCTCACCCTAGCACTTTGTATTCTAGAGAACGCAACCTCTTGATTTCTCTTTACCATCTGTTGCATCCTGTGATAGTTCTTGACAAGTTGCGACCATTGCCTATTCCCCGCCATTGCCTCCTCTACAATTTAGGTTGCGTTCCCTACGAGACAGCCTGGGCTTGGCAGCGATCGCTCCTTGCAGCCCGGTTAGCCCACCCTGATCTTGAAGATTTATTAATTTTATTAGAGCATCCGCCGGTTTATACCCTCGGCACAGGGAGCAGTTTAGCCCATCTTAAATTTCAGCGGGAAGAGAGCAATTACTCACTGTTTCGCACGGAACGGGGGGGAGAAGTCACCTACCATTGTCCGGGGCAATTGGTGGGGTATCCGATCCTCAACCTTCAATCTTACCGGCCCGATCTCCATTGGTATCTGCGCCAATTGGAAGCGGTGCTGATTGAGACCTTGGCCCACTATGGTTTAAGGGGAGAAAGAATTCCGGGGTTAACGGGGGTTTGGGTGGAGGGGGTGAAGGTGGCGGCCATTGGCATTAAGGTCAAACGGTGGATCACGATCCATGGGTTTGCTCTCAATGTTTGCCCCGATTTAGCTGGGTTTCGGGAAATTGTCCCCTGTGGCATTGGCGATCGCCCCGTCGGTTCCTTAGCCCAGTTCATCCCAGAAATTACCGTGGCAGCGGTGCGGGTTCAAGTGGCCCAAGCTTTTGGCCAAGTGTTTGGTTGTCAGATCCAGCCCCAAGGCGGAACAATCCCCATCCCTTAGCTAGATCGCAGCCCTTGGGCAAGCTGGTAAATTTTGCCCCACTCCGCCATGACTTGGGACTTTTTCAATTCGAGCGTCTTGGCGATCGCCTCAATCGGTTCCGCCATTTTCAACTTACCGATGATCTGCTGTTGTGTCGGTGTTAATGCCTCCCAAAAGGTTTGCCACTGGCTAGCGGTCAACCCTAAATTATGCTCATGGAGGGAGGTTTGCAGCCAATTGGCCACCAGATCCGGTCGGCCCTTGAGGGCAAAGATCTTCACCGCATGGTATGTCACCTTTTCCCGCAGACGGTAAATTTGCTTCACCGGCAGATCAAGAATTTGGGCGATCGCCTCCTGGGTATGGCCCTGGAGGTAAAGGCGCAACCAATCCACCGCGAGGGGTTCCACCTCCGTTGTTAAATAGGTCTCAAATTCCGCTAACACCGTTTCCCGGAGCGTCTGCTCCTCTGCCCCCACCTCCGCCGCCTGATGGGTACTGACGGCCTCCATATCAAACAAGCTTAAGGAAGAATCCCCATCATCAAGGGTAATTTCTTCCGAGATCATCTTAATCCGTTCCGTTTGGGGGACTTGGGTCATCCCCCCCCGCTGCGATCGCCGCAAATAATTAACAAACCGATACACCAATAAAGGTTGATTGCGAATCGGCCGCAGGCAATATTCCTCAATGCTGGCCAGCAGCAGCGCATTGCGTAATGTCTGCTCCTCCGTACATTGGGCCACCCAATCAATCACCGTTTGGATATAGCGATCGCTCTGGAGCATCTCCTGGATCACCTCTTGGAGCACATCCGCCACCGCCCGATTGCGATCGCGACTCATCGCCACCCAAGTACGAATTTTATGGCGCACCACCATCAACGACCCCAACCGCTGAATCAAATTCTGGTAAGCCCGTCCCGGACTCTGCTCCAAATAGCGTTGGCTGAGAATCCGGTAGCGATACTCCATGGACTGCTCCGTAATCCGTTGGAACTTTTCATCCAGTTGATGCAACGCCTCAACCTTCGGCCCCAACAGCCATTGGCTTAAACTCTCCCGTTGAGCCAAACGCAAATGCGGATAATCTACCGCTAGACGTTCTCCCCAAGCCTGCTGTAATTGCTTTGCCCATGGGCAGATCGAAAGATTTTGCTCACTCCCCAAATCATCCATTGTTGTACTCATCACTTGGCCACCTTAATGAAGATGTTAGAACAGCATCACAGATTCGGCCAGGCTCAAGGGGGCTGTAACGCTCATCCCCACCTTGAAACCCACCCCTCCCATGGAATCCATCATCCCATCTGGCTCATTGTTTCATGTCGCTCTGGAGATTTCAGTGATCTGAACGAAACTGTCACCCCACCACCGATCCAAGGGCGGCTAATGCTATCCCTAGGGAATCCTGATCTCTTGAGGCCAGGGGAGGAGGTCAACCCCCCAAAGCACAGCCCTAGGTGGAAATTTCAAGAAAACTCCGAAATTTAGCCGGTTAGCCTTGACAGTTTCAGTAATAATAATTAACATCTAGCGCAAGTGAGTTCTCTTCCTAACCTCGTCTTAACCCCTTCTTGATCCTCAGGAGAAATTTCGACTATGATCACGAAGGTGTTAGGCTCTAGGGCTGTGAAAGGTCAAAACCGACCCCAAACTCTCAAGCCAGTTGATTTCGTTGTGTTCCCTTGGTTAAGTGTGAGGAAAGTTAATGTCTAAGAAAGTGATTAAAGCCCTATTTATCGCTCCGGCTGCTTTGGGTGCTGCTGTGCTCGCCACTGGCGAAGCCCAAGCCCAATACTTCAGCGATTCCACCTCCGCTAGCGATCTGCTCCAGCAGATCGAGAGCTACAGCGCGGAAGGCAACACCACGATGGGCCAGTTTACCGGCGCATCCCAATTCAGCGATGTCTCCCCCAGCGACTGGGCCTTCCAAGCGTTAGATGATTTAGTGCGTCGTTACGACTGCCTCAAGGGTTATCCCAACGGCACCTATCGCGGCAACCGCTCCCTCTCCCGCTACGAATTTGCTGCTGGTTTAAATGCCTGCTTACAGCAAATCGAGCGATTGATCGCCGAAACCACCGCTGACTTCGCCACGAAGGAAGACCTGGAAACCATGAACCGCCTCATGCAGGAGTTTGAAGCGGAACTGGCCATGCTCGGAACCCGTGTGGATAACCTGGAATCCCGCGTTTCTTTCCTCGAAGACAACCAATTCTCCACCACCACCAAACTGGCCGGGGAAGCTGTTTGGACTTTGGGAACCCCTTGGGGCAAAACTGCCAATGTTCCAACCAACGAGAATCTCACCTTTGACTACCGTGCTCGTCTGCGCTTTGACACCAGCTTTACTGGTGAAGATCTCCTCGTTACTCGCCTCAATGCAGGTAACGGAACGAACTTTGGCACGGGGAACTTAGGAACCGGTGCTGGAGTGTTGAACTACTACGGCAATACCGCCAGCAGTGTCAACCTCGATAAACTCTGGTATCAATTCCCTCTCAACGACAGCGTTCGTCTCCACGTTGCTGCCCAAGGGATTGCGATTGATGACATCCTCGATGCTGCCAGCACTGCCCCCTACTCCTACGACGATGTGCCGTTAGGCAATGCCTATAACACCGCGTTTTATGATACCCAAGGTGCAGCCCGCGCTGCTGTTGGGGCGAATATTCGCTTCAACGATAACTTAGGCATCGACCTCGGTTACTTTGCTGGTCAGGCTGAAGACCCGACTCGTGGCATCTTCGGCGGCAGTTTTGCCCTCCCTGTGCAGTTAAATGCTTCCTTTGGCAAGCTGAATGCGGCGTTGGGGTACTCCCGCACTTTCTCTCCTGGTGGCTCAGGTCCTTCTTTGAATAGCGTCGGGACTAATTTAGCCCGTACTCCCTTCGGGCCTTTAGCTACCTCTGGCAACCACTACCACTTGGCGCTGTCCTACGACCTCAGCCCCAAAATCAACGTTAGTGGTTTTGCGGGTTACACCGTGGGGATTGCGGAATCCGGTGGATTGAGTGGTACAACCTTCATCTCCCGTGGTTCCAAAGCCAATATTTGGAACTGGGCGTTGAATGTCTCCTTCCCCGAAATCTTCCAAGATTCTGACGTGCTGCGTCTGGGCTTCGGTCAAGTTCCCTCCGCTGCTCGTATCCAAGGCCCCGCCGCTGAAAACCCCACAACGGCACTGTTGGGCAACATTGAATATCGCTTCAATGTGAACGACAACATCGAGTTGGCTCCGGCCTTCTTCATGTCCTGGAATCCCAACGGTACTGCGGGTAATAACCTCTATGGTGCTGCACTGCGTACCATCTTCCGGTTCTAGATTGTCTGTTTGTTGATGTGACATTAATCTGACTAAAAAAGGAGGGTCTAATCACCCTCCTTTTTTTATTTGTGGGTTATGGCAATAGCCAAGGGGATTGAGCGCTGAAATTTTTAAACCATGGGGGAGCGGACTTCAGTCCGCACGACGAACTAGGGAAGCGGACTAAGTTGCCCTCATGATTCTATCTAGTGTGATCAATGCTCAAAGCCCTAAGCTGCGGCGGGTGGCGGGGCCAACAACGCCATCGGCGGCCATGCCTTTGCTCCGTTGATATTCTTTGACTGCTTGTTCGGTATCGGAACCAAATACGCCATCGGTGCTGACACGGATGCCCTGTTCCCGGAGGGCGGCTTGGAGGGCGCGGACTTCGTTGCCCTTGAGGGGGGGGTTGGTGAGTTTGAGGGCGGTGGGATCGATGGGGGGAGTTGTGGCGGTTGTTGCATCCAGGTCTTCCCCATCTACGCCGAGGGCGGAGCGGGTGGCGGCACCGATAATGCCATCGGGGGTTAAACCCTTTTGGGTTTGCCATTGTTTGACTAATTCCGCTGTGCCGGGGCCAAAGACCCCATCGGGTTCAATGCTAAAACCGGCCCGATTGAGGGCGATTTGTACTTGGCGAATGTCTTCGCCGCGAAGGTAGGGGGTTTGCAGTTTGATCAGGCGTTCGGGGGCAATGTCAGCGGAGCCGGAGGCGCGGGGACTGAGGGCGGCTGCATCGGCCCGCAACCCCCGGACGAAAAAGGGAAGTTTGAGATCCCAATTGCCTTCGGCAATCAACTGATTAAAGGTGTCCATGCGGTAGACGGTGCGGCGCAGGAGTTCAATGCTGTGGTTGGCGAGCCAGTTGCGCCGGGTGGCGACGTACTGGGCAACCCATTTTTGTTCGCCGATCGCACTCAGTTTGCCATGGTTTTGGATGGTGCGATCGCGGATCAGATGCCAAGAGCCATGAATGCGGCCATCATAGACAACGGCCATCCCCAAGGCGGTTTTAATCCCGATATAGTTGGCACTGGTGACGGTGGGTTCCCAATAGACCCGATCAAAAAATTCGTCTTGGGTGGTTTGCATCACCGGATCACTGCCCGCATCTTGGAGGATGCGGCGCAGCGTACTGTCGCGGTTGAGACTTTGATCTTGGGCATCGAAGCGGCCCAGGTAGGGGCGTAACTCGTCGGCGTAGAGCGCTCCCGGTGCTTTGACATAGGCGGTGATTAACAGGGCAAGGTTGCCACTATTGAGGGTGGTTTGCGATCGCCCATAGGTTAGCCCCCCTGGATCCGTGGGTAAAAAGGTGACATTGCCATAGTCACCCTGAAGCGTTCCGGTTTCAAAGGCATTGACAATCGCTTTAGCTGCCTGTTTTTGGAGAGGAGTAAGCATAATATTCCCAACAGTGATGGTCAAATACTGTTGTTAGCTTAAGGGGAATTTTGCAACAGCCTTCAAACAGCAATATTTTTTAAATAAATCAATGATCCATAAAACCCCCCTTGTTAAGGGGGGCAGGGGGGATCCCCCTATGCTTTAAATCAATGACCCATAAAACCCCCCTTGTTAAGGGGGGCAGGGGGGATCCCCCTATGCTTTAAATCAATGATCCATAAAACCCCCCTTGTTAAGGGGGGCAGGGGGGATCCCCCTTAACCTTCCGGAGCCGATGCCGGTTGCTCTGGCTTGGCAATGGTATTCTCTCCCTCAGCATCGGCAGATTCTACCGCTACGGTGGTTTTTGATTCCAGTTGAGCATTCATTTTCACCGATTCTTCAATTTTCTCGGCTTCCCGCTTTAACTCATTCTGAAAATCATTGCTCGCCTCTTGAAAGCTGCGAATTGCCTTCCCAACACTGCGGCCAATTTCTGGCAATTTCTTTGGGCCAAAAATCAACAACCCGACGACTAAAATTAAAACCATTTCCGGTAAACCAACACCAAAAATATTCATAAGCTCCTGGGGAATAAAACAACAAAAAAACCCGGATAGACCGGGAATTTGAATAACTGGACAAAAGCCCTCGCCTTAGTTGGTCAAATTTCGCCAATCAACGGAGAAATCATTGAGCAACAGGTCAGCGTTGTAAATTTGCAGAATAATCAGCAAGAAGACGAGAAAAAGAGCCATGAAGACTCCCATGACTGCGGTCGTGCCCCAACCAGGGGAGACTTTACCATATTCGGAGTTCAGGGGCTTGAGTCGATCGCCCAACCAGGTGCGTTGTGACATAGAGGAATCTCAAGTGAGCGTTTATTAAGGTTCCATCATATCATAGAGGTATCGTTATCATAATTTCACGCGAGATCATGGAATCCGAAACAGTTTTTATTATTGGCATTGCTACCCTTGTGATTGCTGCCACGGCCTATTCTATCTATATCTCCTTTGGGGCCCCGTCGGCAGAACTCAGTGATCCCTTTGAAGACCACGAAGACTAATCCCTCCTATGGCTGTTCCCTCTGATGCTGCCCAACGGGCGGAGCAACTCCGTCGCCAACTCCAACAGGCGGGCTATGCCTACTATGTGTTGGATGATCCGATTTTTCCTGATGGGGTTTACGATGCCCTTTATCGGGAATTGCAGGCCCTTGAAACGGCCCATCCGGAGTTAATTCGCCCCGATAGCCCCACTCAGCGAGTAGGCGATCGCCCCGCTAACCAATTCCCCTCCCATCGCCACGCTATCCCCCTCTATAGCCTTGAAAATGCCTTTGATCAGGGGGAATTACAACAATGGCAGGAACGTTGGCAACGGCAGGGGGAAAAGCTGCTGGGGGAACTGCCAACCTTTGACTATGTGTGTGAGCTAAAAATTGACGGCTCGGCCTTGGCGTTGACCTATGAAGAGGGGGTCTTAACGCGGGGCGTGACGCGGGGGGATGGCACAACCGGCGAAGAGATTACCCAAAATATCCGCACGATCCGCACGATCCCCCTGCGGTTAGCGGTGGAAAATCCGCCGCCCCTGGTGGAGGTGCGGGGGGAAGCCTTTTTGCCCTTGGGGGAATTTGAGCGGATCAATCAAGAGCGGGCCGCAGGGGGCGAACCTTTGTTTGCCAATCCCCGCAATGCTGCCGCTGGCACGTTGCGACAATTGGATCCCCAGGTGGTGGATCGCCGTCGTTTAGAATTTTTCCCCTATACACTCCATCTGCCCAACCATCCCCCCCTCAAAACCCAATGGGAAAGCCTCGAACTGTTGCAACAGTTTGGTTTTCGGATTAATCCCCACTGCCAACGCTGCCCGGATTTAGCGGCGGTGTGGGCCTATTTTGAGGCCTGGGAACAGAAACGCCACCATCTGCCCTATATGACCGATGGTGTGGTCTTGAAACTCAATCCCATCCCGTTACAAACGGAGTTGGGGTTTACGCAGAAATTCCCCCGGTGGGCGATCGCCCTCAAATATCCCGCTGAAGAAGTGAGCACCACCGTTAAAGCGATTACCGTCAATGTGGGGCGCACTGGAGCCGTCACCCCCATGGCGATTATGGAGCCGGTGGCGGTGGCGGGGACAACGGTACAGCGGGCGACGCTCCATAATGCTGACCGGATTGTTGAATTAGATATTCGCGTTGGGGATACGGTGATTATCCGCAAGGCGGGGGAAATTATCCCGGAGGTGGTGCGGGTGTTGCCGGATCTGCGGCCAGCGGGAACGGTTCCCTTTGTGATGCCCAGCCATTGCCCCGAATGTGCCTCGCCCTTAGTGCGACCCCAAACAGAAGCGGTGACTCGCTGTGTCAATCCCCAATGCCCGGCGATTGTGCGGGGAGCCATTGAACATTGGGCCAGTCGCGATGCCCTCGATATTCAAGGGTTAGGGGAAAAATGGGTGGCGCAGTTGGTGCGCTCTGGGTTGGTGGCCTCCCTCGATCAACTTTATACCTTAACCCCTGAGCAATTACTCACTTTGGAGCGGATGGGGCAGAAGTCGGCGGCCAATTTGGTGGGGGCGATCGCCGCCTCCAAAGCCCAACCCTATGCCCGCGTCCTTTATGGTTTGGGCATTCGTCATGTGGGCAAAGTCAACGCCGAAATGCTCACCCAAGCCTTCCCCACCGTCGCGCAACTCGCCGCCGCCCGCGTTACTGATCTGGAAGCGATCCATGGCATTGGCGGGGAAATTGCCCAAGCGGTTTATGACTGGTTCCGCACCCCCCACCATCAAGCTTTAATCGAAAATTTACAAAGTCTAGGGTTGTGTTTTGCCCAACCCGAGGGGAAATCATCGGGGCAAGGGGCGATCGCCCCGTTAACAAAAATTGTCGGTCAAAGTTTCGTGATCACCGGCACACTCCCCACCCTGAGCCGCAAAGAAGCCCAAACCCTGATCGAGCAAGCCGGGGGAAAAGTTGCCAGTGCTGTTAGCTCCAAAATAAATTACCTAGTTGTTGGAGACAAGCCAGGGTCAAAACTGACCAAAGCTCAACAACTAGGTATTCCACAGTTAGAGGAGAGAGAACTCCGCCAACTGCTTGAGTGAGTCCAAAGATGTATAACGAAAAGGCGATCGCCTTGCCCCCTGGAGGGGGCAAAAGCCTTAGGCGTTTCGACGCAAACGGGTAGCACCCAGAGCAGCCACACCCAATAAACCTAAAAGCGTTGCGGGTTCAGGGACAGTTGGGCCAGGAATCGGCGTACCAATCAAGCCGCGCACCGCAAACACCGCATCGTTAAAGTCACGGTCAGAGCCTTTGCCCGTCGGATCAAATTCACCCACCAAGTCTTCAACCCCCAAGAGCAGCCAACTTTCTTGGGTCACAGCGTCAAAGTAGGATTTGGCAATGAAGTGCTGCAAACCAAAAGGGTTGGCTGCTGCCTGCGTGCCAAAGGTGTGTCCTGTCCAGGTGGAACCATCGGCCCGGCGACCGGCTTGGGTCAGGAAAAAGTCAATTTGAGTATTGCCTGCGAAAGTACCGAGCACTTGCCCATCCCCTAAACGCAAGGCCCCATCTTTTTCTGACAGTACACTTTCCGTAGAAGAAATATCCCCAAAGATGGTTTGCTGTGCTCCGCTATTCACCGAGAACGAGAGCATATTGCGGTAAGCCGCCCCTTCATTAATGAAGTAGACCTCTAAAGGAGCCACCCCAGTCATCCAACGCAGGGTTTGGGGGTCAATCTCCATCAGTTGAGCCAGGGAGTTATCAATAGCCAACCGTTCACTGTTCACCATACTGTTAAAGGTGTTGAACAAATCGGGGCGAGAATCCTGGAGATTGACGGATTGGGCTTGGGCTGTGCCGATGCCGCAGGTGAGCACGGCTAACCCAGCCGTGAGGGTTGTCAACAATACTTTTTTCATGGGGCCTCCCAGCGGAGATATCAAAAAGAATGATAAGGCGAGGGGGGAGAGTCAACCGAACTCTCCCCCATTATCTTAGGCGATATTAACCGAGAGCTTGAGGGTTATTTAAACCTAGGCTTGGCGACGGACTTTGGTAGCACCCAAAGCAGCGACCCCAATTAAACCAAGGAGAGTCATGGGTTCAGGAACTTTTTCTTGTTCAATGGGGGTTCCCACAATTCCGCGAACGGCGATGACTACATCGTTAAAGTCACGGTCAGATTTGTCGCCAGCGATATCTTCAATCCCGATCACCACCCAGTTTTCATTGGTGCCTGCGTCAAAGTAAGACTTGGCAATAAAGTGGGGCAGACCTAAGGGGTTATCAGCGGCTTTCGTCCCCAGGGTTTTACCCGTCCAACCCTTGTAGGTGGGGGTGAGGAAGAAGTCCAATTGAGTGTCACCTTCAAAGGAACCGAGGCTCACACCATCACCCAAGGCCAGAGGGCCATCTGCTTCGCGTTTGATGCTTTCGGTGGAAGAAACATCCCCGAAGACTACTTGTTTTTCGCCACCGTTGGCGGAGAAGGAGAAGACGTTGCGGTAGGCGGCAGCTTCGTTGATGAAGTAAATTTCGACGGGATCCGCACCACTCATCCAACGGAGGGTTGCGGGGTCTAATTCAATGGTGCTGACAATATTTTCGGGAATCGTCAGGCGTTCACCGTTGACCCAGCTATTGAAGGTGTCGAAGAGGGCGGGGTTATCTTGTTTGAGGTTAAGGGTTTGGGCTTGGGCGGTGCCAGCCGTTAAGAGGGCGGTGGCAACAACGAAGCTAGTGGTTAGGGTTTTGACGATGGAGGATTTCATAGGACTTTGCTTGGGACTCACTTATACATCTCTTTACTTATAGTCTAGGGAATAGAATTTTTCTTGCAAAGGAAAAATCAAAGAGTTTACACAATCTTCTTGTTAATCAGATGCAGTTTAAAGTTGCTGTAAATCCTAGACTTGGCAGGGGGCGATCGCACCATCCATACCCCCCATCTCCTTCCCATTATACCATGGCTCTAGAGCCGCCAATCAACGGCCTATCAAGCTTTTCCCCTGAAACGCACTAAGCAGGAGCCAATTCTCCCGTAAAAATACGGGATGGCAGGGGGTCTTAGTTTCTTTGGGGATATTTAGGGGAGTAAACCTACGGAGTAACCCCGATCAATTCAGCATCCTTGACAACGATTAACCCCACGTTCCGGCGCAATCAATCCTAAACCTGCTGCCAAATCCGGATCGTGTTGTCACTACTCCCACTCACTAACCAGAGGGGACTGGAGCCATTACCCTGGCGTTCCTGGCCAAAGGCCAAAGAAACCACCGCTGCGGAATGGCCTGTCAAGGTTTCGACCCTTGTGCCTGTGGCACAATCCCAAAGGTTAATGGTTTGATCCCAACTGCCACTGGCTAAAAACCGGCCATTGGGGCTAATGGCCACAGCATGGACGGCCCCATGATGGCCCGACAGGGTGGTTAACTCCCGGCCATCACTGACTTGCCACATTTTTAACGTGTTGTCATCACTGCCGCTGATCAGGGTTTGGCCATCGGGGCTAAAGGCGAGATCGTTAATCGTGCCGTGGTGGCCTAGGAGCGTGCGGAGATTTTCACCCGTGGCTAAACTCCAAAGTTTGATCGTTTTGTCATCGCTACTGCTGGCGAGGAGATCCCCCTGCGGACTGATGGCCACCGCCTTCACCCCCGTAAACCATTCTGAATGGCCGGTGAGGGTGCGGATCGGTTCCCCAGAGGGAACGTGCCAAATCCGCACGGTTTTATCATCGCTGCCGCTGATCAAGGTTTGACCATCAGGACTAAAGGCAATGGATTTCACCGTTCCCCCATGACCACTGAGGACATGGTTGGCACGACCGGGGGAAAGATGCCAAAGCTTGATTGTTTTATCATCGCCACCACTGGCAAGGATTTGGCCATCGGGGCTGAGGGCGACGGTTTTAATTTGGGCCACACCGCTGGAGCCGTTGGGGGGGTTGATGGTGCGGAGTTCTTGGCCGCTGGAGAGGTTCCACAATTTGATCGTGTGGTCGTCACTGCCGCTGGCAAAGGTTTGGCCATGGCGACTGATGGCGATCGCATTCACACCGCTGCGATGGGCATTGAGGGCATAGAGACAATGCCAATGGGACTTGCCGTTACTGGTTTGGAGCGCCACTAAGGTAGTACTTGAGGCCAGGGGATTGCTGTCGGGGATGGCTATGCCTGAGAGGGGGGAGACATCCAGGGGAATGTTGATATTGGCCTGAAGTTGGCTGATGGTGGCCCGCAGGTCTTGTAGCTCCGCTGTGACAGGATGCCGCTCTTGGACGATCGCCTTGAGATCATCAATCTCGCTGCGCAGGGGGGTCAAGAGTTCCTCAAGGTGGGTCTGGACTTGGGCCTGATAGGCGGCGGCAATTTCTTGCACTTGGGCAGAATTGATCGCCGCGCCCTCTGGTTGCTCACTGAGGCGCTCTACTTGGGCTTGGAGAGGGTTAAACCTGTTTTGGAGGTCGGCGATCGCCCCCTCCATGGTGGCTAACTGGGCCGTTGTGGCGGGGTTCACTTGGTTGGCGAGGGTTTCCAGTTGGGCCAAATGCTCACGAATGCGGCTGAAGAACTGCTCAAGCTGCTCAACCGCCGCCTCTTTGGTTTCCAGTTGATTTTCTTTAAACTCCCGCAGTTGTTGCTGAGTGCGGGTATCCAGTTGTTGGGTTTGGGTTTTGAGTTGTTCGAGGGTGTTTTTCAGCGGGTTAATGCTGCGTTGGACAGCGGCGATCGCCTCTTTCCCCTCCGCATTGTGTTCCTGTACCCAGGTTTTCACCTCTTCGGTGAGGGCTTCCATCACCCCCAACCGTTCCTCAAGGGGATCGATGATTTGATGAAGGTGGGTTAAGCCGGTGAGTTGCTGCTGCTGACCTAACTTATTGATGCGGTGGCGATTATCCATGTTCAAGCCCACCGTAATCGTTAAGGGGACGGCAGCATAGACAACCTGTTGAGTTGCAGCAGCGGCGATCGTACCAATTACGGAGCCAGCGAGAAACACATATTCGGTAATCTCAAGCCAATAGCGTCGGGTCATAACAGTGGGTTCAACGTCCGTCCTTTCAATACCCTGATTGTACCCAGTTTCGCGATCTTAATCGGGAGGAGTTTGGGGAAAATTGATTTGGAGCTTGGGGGTGGGGTTTTGGTCGGGATCGAGGATACTGGGCGGGAGATGGCCGGCAATACCGGCGCGATCGCCCACCAAAAAATAGGTCTGCATCACCCCCTTGCCTTTCACCATAATCGTCTCCCTTGCCACCAACTCAAAGCGGTCTTTGAGGAGTTCATAGGTGGTGCTGGACACCTGAATTTTTCCTGAAATTCCCTGGGATTCCATCCGCGAGGCCAAGTTAACCGTATCCCCCCAGAGATCATAGGTGAATTTTTTAATGCCAATCACCCCCGCCACCACGGAGCCGGAATGAATGCCGATGCGGAGGCTGAGGGCCTCCCCCGTGCGCTCATTGAAGGCCGCTAGGATCGTCAGCATATCCAGGGCCATGGCGGCGATCGCCTCCGCATGGCCCGTCTGGGGTTCCGGCACACCCCCCACCACCATATAGGCATCACCAATGGTTTTAATTTTTTCTAAACCATGGTGTTCACTGAGTTGATCAAATTGGGAAAAAATCTCATTGAGCATCTCCACCAATCGCTTCGGCGGCATCCGCTCCGACAGTTTGGTAAAGGCCACCAAATCCGCAAACAACACCGTCACCTGTTCATAATGTTCAGCAATAATATTTTCTCCCACCTTGAGCCGCTTGGCGATCGCCTGAGGCAAGGTATTCAACAACAACCGTTCCGACCGTTCCTGCTCAATGCGCAATTCATGCAAACTTTTGCGCACCGACATTTCCGCCAGTTCCAACTGCATCACCTTTTCCTCTAAACCGCTGTAGAGGTCTTGGAGCCGTTCCGCCATGCGGTTAAAGGCCTGGGCCAGCATCCCCACTTCATCCTGGGTCAGCACTGGAGCCGATTGGAGAAAATCCCCATCAGCCACCCGCATCGCCGCATCTTTAATCGCCAAAATCGGGCGGGTAATTTGGGAACTCACCCAGGAGACGATGGGCATCACCAGCAATACGGAAGTTACACCGACAATCACAATCCCCCAAGCCAATTGCCGGGCCGGGGCAAAGGCCTCCGTTTGGCGAATTTCCACCAACAGCGCCACATCCAACTGCTCCAACCAGCGGGAATAGCCAATCACCGGCACACCGGCATAGTCGAGATACAGGCCGCCCCCATCTTCACGGTTGATCGCCTTACGAATCCCTTCGGAATGGACACCACGGGGATATTCATCTTTGCCAAAGCGATCGCCGGAGACAAAAGAGTTATAGGCATCCACTAAATAGCTACTGCCACTTTCTCCCAACCCCACCCGATCTAGGATAATTCGATCCATCTGCTCCAAATTGAGATGAACCGCCAACACCGCCACCACATCCCCCCAATCATTGGTGAGGGGGGTGGCGATCGTAATCGTCGGGCGGTTGGTGACGGGGGAGGGATAAACACTTTGGATGTAGGTGTCCTTGAGACCTTCCCGGAAGTAACTATCCTTGAGGCGATATTCCCCCTCCCGATCAGGATTGGTGGAGAGAACCACCTTACCCCCCGTTTTATTGAGGATTAAGACTTCCGCCAATTCGGGGCGACTGGCGAGGGCAGAGTTGAGGGTTTGTTTGATCTCACTGTAGGCTTGGGCGGAGGCGAGGTTACGGCGATCATCAAGGAGCAAGGGCGGTAAAGCAGTGCGAAGATCATTGAGTTGGGCGATCGCCGTCGTTGCATCCCGTTGGTTATCAATCCAAAGATTAATTGCCTCTTCCTTGAGCAAAGCCGAAACCCGTAAGCGGTCAAAGACCAGCCTTGTAATCAGAATCCGGGCCCCCAAAAATGTCAAAAGTCCCACACTGAGCACCGTCAGGGAGGAAAGCAAGGCAAAATAACTGATTAAACGAAGCTGGAGGCTTCTTGACCAAAATGCCATCTATCCAAGGGAGTAACGGTTGATCAGACTGTTTGCCCCAATTCTAGCCTTTGTTTTGGGGGGTAATCGTGGGAAGTGGGAAGTGGGGAGTGGGGGCAAAATATTTTTGAACCTTTTGCCCTTCGGCCCTTCGCTCAACCTGGCTCGATCCGCATATCCTGCTCAAGGCGAGTCGTGGCTACGGTGGCGGGCAGGGGCTTATCCCAGAGATAGCCTTGGCCAAAATCACAATGGAGCGATCGCAACAGCGCCGCATCCGGCTCCGTTTCCACCCCTTCGGCAATCACCTCGATCCCCAGGATATGACTGAGGTTAATCACCATCTCCACAATGGCTAAATCTTCGCGACTATCCCCCAACGACCGCACAAAGGATTGATCCACCTTCAGGGTATCGAGGAGCAAGCGGCGCAGTTGACTGAGGGAAGAATACCCTGTACCAAAATCATCCAAACTAATTCTACAGCCCAGGGATTTAATCCGCAGCATCAGATCAATGGCGGCCTCCACATTGCCCATGACAATACTTTCGGTAATTTCAAACTTAATCCCCTGGGGATCAACGCCGCTGCTGGTGATGAATTGGGTTAATTTTTCCCCAAAATCTGCCTGTTCAAATTGTCGTCCCGATAGATTAATGCTGACAGTGAGGGAGCGGTGGGGAAATTGCTGTTGCCATTGGTAGACTTGGGCGATCGCCTCCTGGCAAATCCAATCCCCCAGGGGGATAATCAAGCCCGTTTCCTCCGCTAGGGGGATGAACACACCGGGGGAGATAAAGCCCTGTTGGGGATGCTGCCAGCGGATCAACGCTTCAAACCCAATAATTTCACTGGTTTCGAGATGAATAATCGGCTGGTAGTAGAGGATAAATTCTGCCGCCGCAATGGCCTGACGCATTTCCTGCTCTAGATTGAATTGCTCTAAGCTGGCGGTGAGCATCCCGGTGGCAAAAATTTCATAATGGCCTAACCCTTGGCTACGGGCGCGATACATGGCGGTTTGGGCATCCCGGAGTAAATTTTCGGGGTGGTGGATGTGGTGGGGTTCAGGGATGGCAATGCCCAGGGTGGCGGTGAGGCTGATGGGTTGGCCGGAGTTGAGGTGGAGGGGGCGACTGAGGCTGGTTTGACAATGTTCAGCGAGGGCCACGACAGATTCGTGGTCGGTTTGGGGAAGGGCGATCGCCACATTATCCCCCCCCAATCGGGCCAAAATGGCCCCCCGAGGCAGGGCCGTTTGCAACCGGGACATCACCGCTTGCAGGAGTTGATCCCCCCCCTGCTCACCAATGCTGTTGCGAATCCAACTGAAGCGATCGAGTTCGAGAAAGATCACCGTTTTGCCTCCCCCCCGGCCCCGGTGGGGGGTTAAGCGGCTGATGAAGCTGCGTTGGTTGGGTAAACCAGTGAGGCTGTCGTGATTGGTGGTGTAGAGGAGGCGATGGGCCATGGCCAAGACGACGGCGATCGCAAAGCTGAGGAGGGGCGGCACCAGGGGAATCCAGAGGTTAATCTGCCACAGCAACCCGGCGGTTGTGATCATCACCGCGCCACCACAGAGGACAACCCCCCCGAGGATCAAGGGATGCCGCACCTGCCAGGCGATCGCCCCCCCGATGATCGTCCAAACCCCCAACCAGAGCCATTCCGCCTTGCGGGGCCAGAACCGAAATAAACGCTCTTCTCCCAACGCCACCGCCACCACTTGCCGCACCCCCTGGCCATGGAGTATCACCCCCGGCAATTGCAATGTATCGGTATACCGGCTATAGGGTGTGAGAAACAGATCCTTGAGGCTGGGGGCCACACTACCGATCAGGACGATTTTATCCCTCACCTGCTCGGCGGTGAGTTCTCCAGCTAATACGGATGCCAGGCTGATCGTCGGGGCAAAATCTTGGTGACTGTGGTAGTTGAAGAAAATTTGATACCCCCGTGTATCGGCCCGTTGATATCCCCCCGCTTGGGGGGTGAGGCGTGGGAAGGGGACACTGTTGATCCAGAGGCGATCGCGATTTAAATCGGCCTCTTCCTTCAAGTAGGCGAGACTAACGCGCAGGGCAAAGGAATAATAGCTTTGTTCCTCATCCCCGACAAGGAGCAAGAGGCGACGAATCACACCATCATGATCGAGGGTGAAATCATTAAACCCCACCCGCTCCGGTGGCACATGGGGCGGGGGTGGGATATTGCTAACAATTTCTTCAATGGCAATCAAGTTGGAAGCCTGCAATTGGCGGGCGAGCGCCTCGTGATCCGCTGTGCTGGGCAGATTGCGATAGAGGTCGAGGCCGACAACACGGGGCTGATACTGTTGGATTGTTGCTAAGGCCGCCGCAAGGTCATCATTACTAATCGGCCAACCATACTGACGAATATCTGCTTCGGTAATCGTGACAATGAGGAAGCGGGGATCGGGTGGGGGATCGGGTTGACGAGTAACCCAATAATCAACGATCGCTAACTCTAAGGGTTCGGTGAGGCCTTGGTTTTCCACCCAGGGGTAGAGCATCATCAGCAACACACTGGAGCAGCCCACAGAGCGCATCGCCACCCAAAACAGATGGGGCGGGCGCAGGGGATACCGTCGCCTCAGCCGAGTGATGAGGCGCGATAGATAAGTGGGCCGCCCCTGATTGCATAGCCAACGCCCCATAACTGGTTAAGGCAGCACGCTGCGAAAAATGCCAAATTCTAAGGCGGTGATTAAGGCTTCCCATTCAGTTTGCACTGCTGGATCCTGGGGGTAAGCTTGGCGCAACTGCACCCCTAGGGCGATCGCATCCGTCCAAAGACCCTGATCCTGATAAGTCTTGAGGCGTTGTAACTCAGTGGCTAAAGTTCGGGATGTTGAAGGGAGCGGGATTTCCTGATCTACCCGTTGTAACCATCCATCCACGACTAAATCTTGGGCGGGATTCTCGCGATCGCAAATCACCGCAAAATACCATTGCCGGGGTTGATTGGGGGTTAAATGCTCACCGGGAACCTCAACCGCTAGCATCGATTGATCAGGTTCCACTCGCCCAATGTATTCATAGATCGAATTTTGTTGCTCATCAAGAAGCAAAAACTCCACTTCTTGCGATTGCCGTAAACTGGGCAGCACAAAGTAAAGGGTGGGATTTTCCGCTGCACTCACCCCTAAGTTATGGGGAGGATTTAAGGCCAGCAAGGGCCGCGGCCCCCTCCAACAGCCGCCCCGCGTCCCCCCGCCCACCCGTCGGCCAGGGAATTCGTTGGGGCTATCTTCCTGGACATGGGTTCCGCCGCCATTGAGCCGCCCGGGGAATTCGTTGGGGCTATCTTCCTGGGCATGGGTTCCGCCGCCATTGAGCCGACCGGGGAATTCGTCCCGCTGATCCTGCTGCGCCTGTACCCCTTGGGGCGATAAACTCATCCCTCCCCCGGCCAAAGTGAGGGAAATGGTGATTGCCATTATCATTCTCAATCTCGTTGCCATGGCGATCGCCTCTTGAAAAATTTGCACCATGCTTTCTATTGTGGCTGATGCCTTCAACAGAAACCACCCCTAATCTGGCGGAATTCTCCTGTGGCCTGTATCGTTAATTTTCTCTCTCAGGATAGATAATCCATCCCCGAGAAAGAAAAGAACTTGATAGGATCAGGGCATACCGAAGGAGTTTCAATGACCCCCACCGGGCATCCGCCGAGGTGGGGGAGTGACTGGAGATAACCCGGTCGTAGCTGCGAATAGGCCACCAAGGTGAGTATGGCAACACTTCCGGTTGCTTCTCTAAATCGGATTATTTGTAAGGCCCTGGAATCTCAGGGAGTGGGGTCAGCCCAGACACACCATACTCACTGGCTTAAGAGACCTGTAGTTTTGGAATTATCTTCCATGCAACGCATCCCTGTCCAAAACCCTGATGGTACTCCTGCCATGCCCACCAAGCGCAGTCGCGCTCAAAAGTGGGTAGCGCAGGGCAAGGCCCAATGGGTGAAGAACGATCTACGGATCAAGGTAGTGCGCCTGAAAGCGGAGCCATCGGGTCGTAAGACCCAGCCCATCGTAGTTGGTGTCGATCCCGGCAAACTCTATTCAGGGATTGCCGTGCAATCGGCTCAAGCGACATTATTTCAGTCCCACCTAGAACTCCCTTACCCCAAAGTGCGGGAGCGGATGGATAGTCGCAGAATGCTACGGCGTTCTCGCCGCAGTCGCCGGATTAATCGAGAGTTACCCTTCCAATTGCGGAATCATCGCCAACAGCGATTTAACAACCGTAGACAACAGAAAGTTGCTCCCAGTATCCGAGCTAATCGAGATCTGGAGTTTCGAGTTGTAAAGGAGTTGTCCCAACTGTTCCCCATTGCCAACCTTGGTTATGAGAAAGTTCGCGCCGACGTGGACTTAACCTCAGGTCGAAAGGGAGCAAAATCTGGGAAAGGTTTCTCCCCTGTGATGGTGGGGCAAGCCTACGCCATTGAGAAAATGGAGCAAATTGCCCCCGTCTACACTCGCTACGGGTGGCAGCAGGATGGCAACGGCACTGCTCAACTTCGCTCTGCTTTGGGATTGAAGAAGTCTCAGGAGAAAGCAGAACAAATCCCCCAAACCCATGGGGTAGATGGTATCGCCCTAGCTTGTGGATACTTCATCGAGTATCGTCCCTTCCAACGGCAACGGAGTCACGGTTATCTTTGGTTTGGACAGGTTAAGATTACATCTGCCCCATTTGTGGTGATTAAACGGCCACCCATTAGTCGCAGGCAACTGCACCTCATGGTTCCCCGTAAGCAGGGTCTACGCCGCAAATATGGAGGCACAGTGACCCGCCATGGATTCCGGAAGGGGGATCTGGTGCGGGCTGAGATGGCGGGTCGTGTCTCCGTGGGCTATGTGAGTGGGGATACGGCTCGGCAGGTTTCTGTTTCTGGGTTCACTTGGAAGCGTATTGGCCAGTTTAGTGCTGCCAAGGTTGAGCTACTCTATCGTGCCACGGGTATTTTAGTCAGTTGCCCGCAGAGATTGTCAGTCAGTGGGGCATTTAACTCCGCTGCCTGACGCTTGTTTCCTCCCCCACCTGCGGTGCGAGGTGGGGGTTTCCACAAGGAGTTTTTGATGGATAACCATTCCCAAGCAATTGACTGCCATGATGATGATGTGGTGGCCTTTGGTGACAGCACGTTTAAAGTCGGTCGGTTCAAGCAGGCAATCCAGGCTTGTTTCGGCTATGACTTTGGCTATGGTCTGATTCCCTTGCTGAATAACCAGGGGGTCAAGATTGACCAAGCAGCCATTAGTCCCCAGGGCAATAAGGCGGATTTTGGCCATTGGTTTAGTATCGGTGTGCCTTGTGAATTGTTACAAACCGATACCTTAGGCTGGCAAGGGGCCAAAGTCCGGATCCGGGTGGAGGTGGAGTTTATCCAGGAAAATACAGCGGTTCCGGCCCGAAAACCTCAACCCCAGAGTTTTGGCCAGTTTGAAGATCCGGAGTTTGATGCAGATGTGACGCTCCATGCGGATATTTGGTCAGATAACCTCAGTTAAATGGAGTTAACTGGAGTTAACTGGAGTTAACTGGCCTGAACTTGGGCCCCATGGCTGCGGGGATCGCTGGGGCTGGGGGTGCTGCTGGGGGTAAAGGCGGAGGTACGACCGTTGGCGTTAGCGTAGGGTAAGGGTTCGGCGGCTATGAGGGCCCCGAGGTCAGCTTCGAGAATACTCAAAGGTTGTTCACCAATGGATTGGGCGATCGCCTGCCCCTGACCATCGAGATAGACAAAATGGGGAATCCCATCGACATCGTATTGCAAAACCTCCGGCAACCATTTGGGGTTATCGACATTGAGCATCACAAAATTGAGGCGATCGCCATAGTCCGCCTTGACCTGGGCGAGATCCGCCGCCATCGCCTGACAACTTGTACACCAGTTGGCATAAAACTCCACCAAGGTCGGTTTGCCATTATTCACCGCCACATCAAGGGGCGTAGCGTTGGCTGCCTGTTGAGCGAGGCTACTACTGCCATTTTCCGTTTGCAGCGAGAAAAACAGCGTCGCGCTGAGGAGGATGGCAACGGCGGCAATTACAATATTACGGAGACGTTGGGGTGCGGTGGGGTTTTCTGTCATGGAATTTTTGATCGCAAACAGTCCGGTTTCTTCCCCACTGTACCGCGAACATTAGAGAGAATACATTGAAATCATTCAGGAGGGGATGGGGATGAAAAAACGAGTCACACTCACCTTTCCCCGGCGCACGGTGCATATTCCGATTACCTACCGCCTGGCGAAGGAATTTAATGTCGCCGCCAATATTATCCGCGCCCAGGTGGCCCCTAATCAGGTGGGCAAGCTGGTGGTAGAACTGTTGGGGGATATTGATGAACTCGAAGCCGCCATTGATTGGATGCGATCGCAGGATGTGGGCGTATCCTTTGCCAGTCGCGAAATCGTCATTGATGAAAATATTTGCGTGGACTGCGGCCTCTGTACGGGGGTCTGCCCCACCGAAGCCTTGAACCTCCATCCCCAAACCTTCCAGTTGCAATTTATGCGATCGCGCTGTGTGGTCTGTGAACAATGCATTCCCACCTGTCCGGTGCAGGCAATTTCTACCACGTTTTGACTTTTAAGTGAACGTTAAGCCCCCTTACTGCCCTGTTGCTGTTGATTCATGGTTGATTTACCCCCCCCTGACCCGTTACCCATGCTCCAGAGTGATATCCATCCGGACTCCACCCTCAGCAGCTTGATCCTCTATGACCTTCGCTTTGAAAATAGCCGCCTTGGGGTCGAGTTAGCGGATGTTTTTGACCGCGACCCCTATTTGCCAGGGGTGATCCTCACCGAGGAAGGTTCATTTATCGGCATGGTCTCCCGGCGGCAGTTTTTGGAATATCTACTCCTGCCCCAAGGTTTAGATTTATTTTTAGATAATCCCTTGCGGGTGTTTTTTCGCTACAACCCGACGAATTTACTCGTTTTATCCATCCATACCCCGATTTTAACGGCGATGCAGCGGGCATTGAAGCGATCGCCCCAGTTCGCCAGCGAGCCGATTGTCGTCAAGGGGGATGAGGAAACCTATTCTGTTTTAGATTTCAGTCAACTCAGCCTCACCGCCTGGCAAATTCGCGGCATTGAAACCCAAATCCGCTATGAGCGTAGCCAGGCCCAAATGATCCAAAGCGAGCGCATGGCCAGCTTGGGCCGCCTCGTTGATGGCATTGCCCATGAAATCCTTGATCCCGTGGGGTTTATCTGGGGCAACCTCACCCATATTTGCCGATATGAGCAGGATATTTTGCAACTGTTGCGGGCCTATGATCAACATCTTCTGGAGCCGCCCCCCTATATTGCCGATCTCAAAGCCGATTTAGAAATCGACTATCTCCAGGCGGATTTTCCTCGGGCCGTGGAAAGTGTAACGACGGGGGCAAAACGATTGCGGGACTTGGCCATGAGCCTCCAAAACTTTTGCCATGTGGATGAAATTTACCCCAAGCCCGCCGATCTCCATGGGGCCCTCGATGGCATTTTATTGTTGCTGAAAAGTCGCCTCAGGAGTGAGATTAAGATTGTCAAAAATTACTGCACGCTACCACCCATTACCTGTTATATCGGTCATCTCACCCAAGTTTTTGTCAATATTTTAATTACCGCCGTCGATTCCCTTTTAGAAGAAGCTGTCACCCATCAAGTCCGGCAGGATTTCCAAGATTTCGCCGCCAAGGGCCATCCCCATTTCCCCACCATTGAAATTACGACGGCGATTCAAAGTCAGGCCGATCGCCCGTTAATGAAGCGCAGCGGGCGATGGGTTTCCATCTGTATTGCCGATAATGGGCCAGGGCTGACGGTGGATGAGCAGGAAAAACTCCGGGAATCTTTCTCGGTGCAACGGCGCACCCATAAAGAAACGAGTTTGTCCCTCAGTTACCAAATTATTACCGCCAAACATGGGGGGGATTTTTTATTCACCTCCACACCGGGCGATCGCACTGAGTTTGAAATCATTTTGCCCTTTGAGTCCTAGGGGGTTGGGGATTTGTGCGGCGGAATTCCAATCCCCTGATATCCTTGGGTTGTTTATTGTGTGAGGCATCGCCCCTTGGTTCTGGTTAACCTGTCGTTTCTCTCCCAACAGCCGACGGGCATCTCGACCTATGCCCGGAATCTCTACCCCCATCTCAAACCCCTCGATCCGATTCTGCTCACCCCTGAGCCGGATGAAGACTATCATTGCTATCCCGTCCCGAGGGGGATGAGTCCTGACCGGGGCCTGTGGGGCCATGGGTTGCGGCTGTTGTGGACGCAGTTTCGGGTACCGAATTTATACCGCAAATTGCGAACCAGGTTGCTCTTTTCCCCCGTGCCGGAAGCGCCGATTTATAGCCATTGTCGTTATGTGGTGATGGTGCATGATCTGATTCCGTTGCGGTTTCCCAACCCGCGATCGCGCCTCAGCTATTACCATCGGTTCATTCTGCCCCAGGTGGTGCGTCAAGCCCGCCATATTCTCTGTAATTCCCAATCGACGGCGCGGGATGTGGTGGAGTTTTTTCGCGTGCCGGCCCATCGGGTGACACCGATTCCCTTAGCCTATGACCATAACCATTTCCGCCTTTTGGATTTACCCACCCGCACGGAGCGGCCCTATTTCATCTATATCGGTCGTCAAGACCCCTATAAAAATCTGCAAACGCTGATCTATGCTTTTGCGGCGTTGCCCAACCGGGATGATTATGAACTGTGGTTAGCGGGGCCGACCGATCGCCGCTATACCCCCCAATGTGAACATCTAACGCGGGAGTTAGGGATTCGCGATTCAGTGCGGTTTATGGAATATGTCCCCTATGAGAAGTTACCGGCCTTGTTGAATCAGGCCATTGCTCTGGTGTTTCCCACCCTATGGGAGGGGTTTGGCTTGCCGGTGCTGGAGGCGATGGCCTGCGGAACGCCCGTGATTACCTCCAATGTGTCGGCGTTGCCGGAGGTGGCGGGGGATGCGGCGTTATTGATTGACCCCTACAACGGGGCGGAGTTGACGGCGGCGATGAATGCGATCGCCACAGATCTCAACCTCCGGGAAAACCTGATCCAATTGGGGCTATTGCGAGCTAGTGAATTTAGTTGGGCCCTCACAGGACAGCGCACCCTTGAGGTGTTATATCCCTTTGCTTAATGGCCCCCGTAGTTCTCCGGTTGCCCATTGCGGTGGATTTCAGGGATGATCAAAACAGACACGCAAGAGGAATTTGGGTGATGATGCTACTGAAAATCAAACCGTCGATTACCTTTGGGTTGGCGATCGCCGCGATCGTCTTCTTCACCGCTGGCGATCAATTTTTGCCCGAACCGATGAAAAGTTGGAGCTACAACCTCCGCACCAGCACCACCGGATTTATCTCTGGCATCTTTGATCCCAGCGGCAAACTTGACCCCAACAAAACCCACCGAGAACAATTGGAGCAAATCTAGGGCAACCTTAGCCAAGGGGCGCAACATTTCAACCTTTCGCCCCGACATCCGTTCATGCTCCAACCGCATTTGATCAGCCTTGATCAGCGTTGGAACAACCCTCAAGCCTGTTTGCGGGTTGAGGTTTTGCGGGTGGTTTTTCGCTTGGTTGTTTTGGTCTTTTTCGCTGAAGTTTTGGGGGTATCTGTTTCAGCGGCTGTCTTTTTCGTCGTGGCTGCCTTTTTCGTCGTGGCTGCCTTTTTGCGAGTGGTTTTTTTCGTCCCGGCTTTGGCAGCCAACACAGGTAGCGCTTTATCCAAGGTCATCGTTTCCAATGTTTCCCCTTCCGGTAGGCTGGCGTTTACTTTGCCGTGCTTAATATAGTTGCCATAGGGGCCAGCATAAATATTCACCGGCTCTTGATCCTCTGGATGGGTTCCTAGCTCCTTGAGGGGGGTTTTACTTGCCCCCCGACCTCGGCCTCGCTTCGGCTCCGCTAACAGTTCCAATGCCCGCTCTAGGGTAATGGTTAAAACCTCATCGGGATCTTTAATCGAGCGATAATCTTTGCCCTCTTTCCCTTGGTCATGAACCACATAGGGGCCAAATCGGCCTAAGCTGGCTTTCACCTTTGCGCCCGTTTCGGGATGTTCCCCAAGCAAGCGTGGCAAGGCTAAAAGGCCCACCGCCATCTCCAGAGTCACCTCTTCGGGTTTTGCCCCCTTGGGGAGGGAAGCGCGTTTGGGTTTGAGGTTGGCTTCGCTTTTTTCCCCCAATTGCAGATAGGGGCCATAGTTTCCCGATAGGAGGTAGATCGGTTCGCCAAATTCGGGATGCATCCCTACTTGTTCCGGGCCTTCGAGTTTTTGACGGATCAGTTTGGCCACCTGATCAGGGGTGAGGTCGGCGGGGGTTAAATCGGGGGGAATGGAGGCGGTGACAATTTCTTCACCATTTTGTACTTCAATATAGGGGCCAAATCTGCCGATTTTGACCACGCCATTGAGGTTTTCCAGGGTGACGGTTTTAGCCAAGGCCACATCAATATCCTGCTCCCGGACTTTCACCTGTTGGGCGAGGCCGGTTTCCCCTAAATAAAAATGTTCTAGGTAGGGCAACCATTTGGCCTCGCCTGTGGCGATCTCATCAAGGGTTTGCTCCATGCGGGAGGTAAAGCCAGTGTCAACCAGATCGGGGAAATGCTCCTCTAATAGGCGGGAAACGGCAAAGGCGGTGAATGTGGGGATCAGGGTTTTATTGCGCATCTGGGCGTAGCCGCGATCAATGATCGTGCCGATGATGCTGGCGTAGGTGCTGGGGCGGCCAATGCCTTCGCTTTCTAAGACTTTGACGAGGGAGGCTTCGGTGTAGCGGGCGGGGGGCTGGGTTTCGTGGCTGAGGGCCTCGAGGCGATCGCAGCGGGGGCGATCGCCCACCTGTAAATCTGGCAAAATCACCTCTTGATCCTCCAAGGCCGCATCGGGGTCATCGGAGCCTTCCACATAGGCCCGGAAAAAGCCAGGAAAATCAATGCGTTTCCCGTTGGCCCGAAACTCGGCATCTTCGACTTGAATCGTCACACTCAATTGTGTTAATCGGGCATCGGCCATCTGAGAGGCAACGGTGCGTTTCCAAATCAGATCGTAAAGGCGAAACTCGCGATCGCCCAAACCCGTTTCCAAGGGCGTGCGAAAGCTAGAACCGGCGGGCCGGATGGCTTCGTGGGCTTCCTGCGCCCCCTTGCTTTTGGTCGTATATTGCCGGGGTTTAGCAGGGAGGTATTCCGCGCCGTATTTTTCCGTCACACAGGCACGGGCAGCGGCGATCGCCTGCTCGGAAAGATGCACCGAATCCGTCCGCATATAGGTGATGTAGCCCTCTTCATAGAGTTTCTGGGCCGTGCGCATCGTATCCCGTGCCGATAGCCCCAGCTTACGGTTGGCCTCCTGTTGCAGCGTTGAGGTGGTAAAGGGCGGGGAAGGGCGGCGGGTGGTGGGCCGTTCTTCCGTATGGCTCACCTGCCAAGGTTGGGGTTCGAGACGAGCCTTGAGGGCGATAGCAGCGGCCTCATCCAATAACACCACATCTTTGCCAGCCATCAATTGGCCCCTATGGGGATCAAAATCTGCCCCCGTGGCCAACTTTTTCCCCCCCAAGGTGACTAACTTTGCCTCAAACTGGCCCCCCGTTACACCCAGCAACGCCTTGAGATCCCAATATTGGGCCACCTGGAAAATCCGCCGCTCCCGTTCCCGCTGTACTAACAACCGCACCGCCACCGACTGCACCCGCCCCGCCGAAAGGCCAAAGGCAATTTTTTTCCACAGCAGGGGCGAAAGGGTATAACCCACGAGGCGATCAAGAATGCGCCGCGTTTCCTGGGCATGGACTAAATTTTCATCAATTTCGCGGCAATTGGCTAAAGCCGCCTGAATGGCTTCTTCGGTGATTTCATGGAACACCATCCGTTTCGGCGGCGTTTTCGGCTGGAGAATTTGCAGCAAATGCCAAGAAATACTCTCCCCTTCCCGGTCTTCATCGGTGGCCAGAATCAATTCATCCGCTGCTTTGAGGGCATCCTTGAGTTCTTTCACCACCTTCTTTTTCGTTTTGGGAATCACATAGATCGGTGCAAAATCTTCCTGAGGATTAACCCCCAACTGTGACCAATCCTGCCCCTTATAGGCCGCAGGAATTTCATCAGCAGAGGAGGGTAAATCTCGCACATGACCCATGGAGGCCTGAACATTGTAGCCGCTCGGCAGGTAGTTCCGAATCGTGCGGGCTTTTGTGGGAGATTCGACAATGACAAGGGTGGACATAGGTTCACAGCGCGAGGGATGCAGCTATCTGGGTGGGGCCGATAACCAGTGGGGGGGGCGCGATAGGTGCGCTATCGCAGATTGCCTTTAAGGCCATCTATTCTTCAGAGATACCACAGACCCGCCCGAATTGGCAGGGAAATCCTGGGAGGGGTGGAGGGGGTTGGCCCTTTCAACGTTAGGCTAAAATACAAGCGTTAGCATCCTCAGTAACAATAATATGGGCAGTACGTTTGGGCATCTGTTTCGGATCACAACCTTTGGGGAGTCCCATGGGGGCGGTGTAGGGGTTGTGGTTGATGGTTGCCCCCCCCAATTGGAAATTAGCCCTGAAGAAATTCAATTTGAACTCGATCGCCGCCGGCCGGGTCAAAGTAAAATCACCACCCCCCGCAAGGAGGCGGATCACTGTGAGATCCTCTCTGGGGTGTTTGAGGGCAGAACCTTGGGGACTCCCATTGCCATCTTGGTACGCAACCAAGATCCCCGTTCTCAGGATTATTTAGAAATGCGGGATAAATACCGCCCCTCCCATGCTGATGCCACCTATGATGCCAAGTATGGCATTCGCAATTGGCAGGGGGGCGGTCGCTCTTCAGCGCGGGAAACCATTGGTCGGGTAGCAGCGGGGGCGATCGCCAAAAAAATCCTCCACCAAGTCGCGGGGGTGGAAATCGTCGCCTACGTCAAACGGATTCAAAATTTGGAAGGCGTTATTGATCCCGCCACCGTTACCCTCGCTGATGTGGAAAGTAACATCGTCCGTTGTCCCGATTCCGACTGTGCCGACCGAATGATCGAATTAATTGACCAAGCCAGACGGGATCAAAACTCCCTTGGGGGGGTGGTGGAATGTGTGGCTCGCCAGGTTCCCCCTGGACTCGGAGAGCCGGTCTTTGACAAACTAGAAGCTGATCTCGCCAAAGCAATCATGTCCTTACCGGCCACGAAAGGCTTTGAAATTGGCTCCGGTTTTGCCGGGACGCTGCTCACCGGGAAAGATCACAATGACGAATTTTTTACGGATGACCAAGGTCGGCTCCGCACCGTGACCAACCGCTCTGGTGGTGTCCAAGGCGGCATTAGTAATGGGGAAGCGATTATTTTACGCGCTGCATTTAAACCCACTGCTACCATAGGGAAAGAGCAACAAACCGTCACGACCACAGGGGAAGCCACAGTCCTCGCCGCCAAAGGTCGGCACGACCCCTGTGTCCTCCCCCGAGCAGTCCCGATGGTTGAAGCAATGGTTGCCCTCGTCCTCTGTGATCACCTGCTGCGGAATCAGGGTCAATGTACTGTTTTAACGCCTTGAGTGCGCCATGATGGAAACTAAGCCTGCAACTGAATTTCTCGTTCAATTTTGGGGAGTCCGGGGAAGTATCCCCTCCCCTGGCCCGGAAACCGTGGGTTACGGCGGCAATACCTCCTGTGTGGATATGCGTATTGGCGGCAAGCATTTGATTTTTGATGGCGGTACTGGGTTGCGGGTTTTGGGTAAGGCCCTGATTAAGCAGTCCCCCATTGAGGCCTATGTGTTTTTTACCCACTACCATTGGGATCACATCCAAGGCATCCCATTTTTCTTTCCCACCTTTAATCCCCAAGATACGTTTCACATTCATGGTCAAGTGCCTCCCGAAGGGGAGTTGATGACGATGGAGAAGCATTTTAAAGAACGGGTGTTACATATTAACTCGCCGGTTCCCGTAGCAGAAATTGCCGCTAACCTTCAATTCCACGATATTGTCTGCGGGGAAGCCTTCCAACTCGATGACATCACCATCGAAACCGCACCCTTGAACCATCCCAACGGTGCGATGGGCTACCGGATCAGTTGGCAGGACTATACGGCGGTGTATTGTACGGATACAGAGCATTTCCCTGATCGCCTCGATGATAATGTGCTTCACCTCGCGAGGGATGCAGATATTTTTATCTATGACGCGATGTACACTGATGCCGAATATCACAACCCCAAATCGCCAAAAGTCGGTTGGGGCCATTCCACTTGGGAGGAGGGGGTGCGGGTGGCCGAAGCCGCTGGCGTGAAGCAGTTGGTGATTTTCCACCATGAACCCAACCACAGTGATGCCTTTTTAGATCAGGTGGAAAAAGAGGTGCTGGCGGTTTCTCCCACAGCAGTTATGGCCAAAGAGGGGCTGATTTTAGATGTCACCCAAGCCGGTAAGTTAGCCTAGGGGATTTTCGTGGTACTATAGAAGACTGTGAGTTTTGGGCAAAAGCAATGTTGCACGCAGCAGACATCATCCGCTCCGTTGAAGCGGAATATCTCAAGGAAAAATTGCCGACGATCCATGTTGGCGATCTGGTTCGAGTCGGGATTCGCATTCAAGAAGGGGGCAAGGAACGGATTCAGCCCTACGAAGGGACGGTCATCGCCATGCGCCATGGAGGTTTAAGCGAAACCATTACGGTGCGGAAGATTTTCCAAGGCGTGGGCGTAGAGCGGGTGTTCCTGCTTCATTCCCCCAAGGTGGCGGAGATTAAAATTGTGCGACGGGGTAAAGTGCGCCGGGCCAAACTTTATTATCTGCGCGATCGCGTCGGTAAAGCCACCCGGATCAAGCAGCGGTTTGACCGTTCCCTCGACTAAAGCAGTTTTTTTGCCTGCGTTGCTTTCCATTACCCCTGTTTTGCATTACAATATTGAATCGGTAGGAAAATCAAAAACTCCATGCCGGTTCCGATAATGCGCTCTTAGTTCAGTTGGTAGAACGCAGGTCTCCAAAACCTGATGTCGGGGGTTCAAGTCCTCCAGGGCGCGTCGTTCATTCTCCCCATCCCTCTATGCCTATGCGTGTAGGAGGATGTTTCGACTGTTGTTAAAATAAATTATCTAACCCTTTAGCGATCGCGGGAGATGAATCATGGCAAAAAAAGATGTCAAGGCCGACCAAACCCCCAAGGGGTCAACCCCTAAAACCACTGCCAAAGAAAAAAATGAGCAGACCCCCAGCAATTTTAGTTTGATGGAGTTTCTCACCGAATCCAAAAGTGAATTGGCAAAAGTGGTCTGGCCCTCACGGCAGCAATTAATTAGTGAATCAGCAGCAGTGATTTTGATGGTGACGTTGGTTGCGACAACGATTTACTTCGTTGACAACTTATTTGAGTGGATTAGTCAATCGGTGTTCTCATGAGTTTCTTATCTGAAGACGAACCCCAAAATGAACAGGAGCAGTCGTTAACGCCAGCGGCCAAGGCTCACTGGTATGCGATTCAAGTGGCATCTGGCTGCGAAAAGCGGGTGAAGGCTAACCTTGAGCAGCGGGTTCATACCTTAGATGTCGCCGATCGCATCCTCCAAGTGCAAATTCCCCAAACCCCCACGATTAAAATTCGCAAGGATGGGGGGCGTACCCATAGCGAAGAAAAGATTTTTCCCGGCTATGTGTTGGTGCAAATGCGCCTGGATGATGAAGCTTGGCAAGCGGTGAAAAACACGCCCCATGTGATTAATTTTGTCGGAGCCGAGCAAAAACGCGCCACGGGCCGGGGTCGGGGCCATGTCAAACCCTTACCGTTAAGTCCGGCGGAAGTGGAGCGAATCTTTAAGCACGCCGAAGATCAAGAGCCGGTCGTTAAAATTAACATGACGATTGGTGATAAGATCATGGTTCTGTCGGGGCCGTTTAAGGATTTTGAAGGGGAAGTGATTGAAGTCAGCCCAGAGCGGAGCAAGCTCAAGGCACTTCTCTCGATTTTCGGACGGGATACCCCCGTAGAACTGGAGTTTACACAGGTCGAAAAACAAGGCTAAACATGGCAAAAAAAGTAGTTGCGCTGGTTAAACTTGCGTTACCAGCCGGTAAAGCGGCGGCAACGCCCCCCGTTGGCCCGGCTTTGGGTCAGCATGGGGTGAATATCATGGCGTTTTGTAAGGAATACAACGCCAAAACTGCCGAGAAAGTCGGGTTAATTATTCCGGTGGAAATCTCGATCTACGAAGATCGCAGTTTCACCTTTGTGTTGAAAACCCCGCCGGCCTCGGTGTTGATTAAAAAAGAAGCGGGGATTGAGCGGGGGGCAGCCCAGCCCAATAGCCAAATCGTTGGCAGCATTACCCGTGAGCAATTGCAAAAAATTGCCGAAATCAAGCTCCCTGACCTCAATGCCAATGACGTGGAAGCGGCGATGCGGATTGTGGCGGGAACGGCGAAAAATATGGGTGTGAAAATCACCGATTAAGTAAACATTATTGTGGGGAGAAGCTGTGGCTTCGTTTGCACCCTAGGAGATCAAACATGGCAAAGAAAGTTTCTCGCCGACTGCGCGAGGCGTTGGCAAAGGTGGAAGACCGGGCCTATGAACCCTTGGAGGCGTTGAACCTCCTCAAGGAAACGGCAACGGCAAAGTTTGATGAAACCGTTGAGGTGCATATCCGTTTAGGGATTGACCCCAAATATACGGATCAACAATTGCGGACGACGGTGGCTTTGCCCAAGGGGACAGGGCAAACGGTGCGGGTGGCGGTCGTGGCTCGTGGTGAATTGGTGAAAGTCGCAGAAAATGCTGGGGCGGATGTGTTTGGGTCTGATGACTTAATCGAAGAAATCCAAAAGGGGATGCTCGATTTTGATAAGCTGATTGCGACCCCGGACATGATGCCGAAGGTGGCGAAGTTGGGGCGGATGTTGGGGCCGAAGGGCTTGATGCCCTCTCCGAAGGCGGGGACGGTGACGACGGATGTAGCGGGGGCGATCGCCGAATTTAAAGCCGGGAAATTAGAGTTTCGGGCTGATCGAACGGGGATTGTTCATGTTATGTTTGGTAAGGCTTCGTTTCCGGCCGAGGATTTACTCCAAAATCTCAAAGCACTTCAGGAAACGGTAGACCGCAATCGTCCCTCTGGGGCAAAGGGTCGTTACTGGCGCAGTATTTATGTGGCTGCATCGATGGGCCCTGCGATCCAGCTTGATATTAACGCCCTGCGGGATCTGAAGTTAACTGAAGTAGCTTAGACGAAAAAACTCCGACAGAATTAAATACGTTTCTGTAACAGGCTGAAGACAGCAGGTGCAGCAAGCTTAATGGCCTGCCGAGGAATGTTCCGGAAACGATGGGAAAGGGTGATATTTTCACGCTCCCATTGTTTCCGAGACTGTAAAACCCCGGCATTGCTGTCGGGGTTTTGATGTTGGTAACGAAGTCCATTTAAGGAGGTGAGACAAGATCATGGGGAGAACCCGCGAAAATAAAGCCGCCATTATTGCTGAACTCAAGGAACTCTTGAGTACGACGCAATTAACTGTGGTTTTTGACTATCAAGGTTTGACGGTGGCGGAGATTTCTGATCTTCGCAATCGCCTCCGTCCCCTCGGTACGGTGTGCAAGGTGACGAAAAACACCTTTATGCAACTGGCCGTGGCGGAGGACAGCGAATGGCAACCGATGAGCGAGTTTTTGTCTGGCTCTAACGGCTTTTTGCTGGTTAAAGACGATATTGGCGGCGCGATTCGTGCCTACCAAGCCTTTAAGAAGGAAACCAAGAAAACGGAATTCCGAGGCGGGGTAATGCAGGGCCGCGCCCTCAATGAGGAGCAGGTAAAGGCGATCGCCGATCTGCCTTCTAAGGAACAACTCATGGCGCAAATTGCGGGGGCGATCAATTCGATTCCCACCAGTTTGGCCGTGGGGATCAAGGAAGTGCCTTCTTCCTTGGCACGGGGCATCAACGAAGTGCCTAGTTCTTTGGGGCGGGCGATCGCGGCGATCGCTGCCAAGGATGGGGATGGGGAATAAATTTTCACCCAATCCCTTTTGTTCACAACTATCTAAACATTCAGGAGAAAATCCATGTCCGCAGCAACCGACGAAATTCTGGAAAAGTTGAAATCTCTGACCCTTTTAGAAGCCTCTGAATTGGTCACACAAATTGAAGATGCTTTTGGTGTAACTGCTGCTGCCCCTGCGGGTGGTGGGATGATGATGATGGCTCCTGGTGCTGCTGCCCCTGCGGCTGCTGAACCGGAAGAGGAAAAAACCGAGTTTGATGTCATCCTCGAAAGTTTCCCCGATGACAAGAAAATCGCGATCTTGAAAGTGGTGCGTGCCATCACCGGCCTGGGCTTGAAAGAAGCGAAAGAAGTGGTGGAATCTGCTCCCAAGGCGCTCAAAGAAGCCACCACCAAAGACGATGCCGAAAGCATCAAGAAGCAGCTTGAAGAAGCAGGCGCGAAAGCTTCCATCAAGTAACCGTGTATTTGCTGCCTAGGCAGTGTTAGCGATGCTAATCAAAAAAGGGAGAGAAACTTCATGTTTCTTTCCCTTTTTTAAGGATTGCGTGGGGGAGGGCGTAAAATTTTTGTGCCTCCGGCAGGCATACGCCAACGCCCCTACGATTTTGGGGGATTTGGTTTAGAGTCCTAGCTCACTACAGGGGGTTGTGTTGAAATTTCGGGTGTTGGGGTTGCCGTTTTCGATCCAGCCCTCGAAGGGGTGGCTAATGTTTAGCCATTCGATCCCATTTTCAATGCGGGTGTTGATAATAGTGATGCGCTCTCTGGGGAAAACGCGATCTCGTCCCTGAGAGTCAGGATTGGGAATGCTCCGAATCGGTAAACCCACTGTGGGATCTACGCGATGGTTAACACAAATATCTCCCACTGGTGTATTGAGATCAGGTAGGGTTCTGTTGCAATCAGTCAACACATTAGTGGAGATAAAACCGGCGAGAGGCAATCCGATATAAATTTGCTGGGCAAGGTCATCTGGCTCACCAATAATTACCTCTGTCCCACGCTCTAGAGTGCCAACTACCTCATCACCACCCCTCTGTGAATATACTTCGGTTCGCTGATTAACTTGACGACATTGGCCAATGAGGTTGCGCGGTTGCCGCAAGTCTATCGGGGGAGTTTGAGCAATTGCACTACTAATACTCCCAAAGCCGAGGGTAGAAGTTAGGGCGATCGTGATCGCCTGTTGCCAATAGTTCATTTAATTACACTCTCTGGTTTCAGTTAAGTTGTGAGTTCGACGGTTGTTCTCGAAATGATAGAGCTTCACCCAACCTTCAAAATCAACATCATCACGCTCAAAAAGTCTTGGAATATATCTGACTCTTAACCAAGTTTGCTCTCCATCTAAGCGGAAACTTCGATTTTCTAACGGATCAGCCGCTTCTTCAACCAGATCTCCTTGAGTTAAGACGCGGCGAGTTCGGCGGTTTTCATTGTTATAGGGCGCACTATAGACAAAAAGAGTTTGTGCCTCAACACGATGACAAGCTGATGGTTGTTGTCGAGGTAGTCCTCCGGGAGGAACAAGCCTGCTACAGTCTTCAATCTTGCCAACATTGCCCTCACGAATAAATCCACTCTTGGGAGGTCGAGAAAAGTCTTCAATGGGAATCCAGCCATCATCAGGTGTACTATCCTCTAAAATCCGCACAAGAGTTTGAGCATTGAGGGTAATGGGCTGTGGGGTAGATTGAGAAAATAGTTCAGTTGACCGCTCTAGAAATGCACAGCGAGTGAATGTTTGAGCTAAGACTGGATTTTCCTGATTTTCCAGGCGGGGAGCGGGAGAATGGGGGGATGCGGCGATCGCTGCCCCTTCAGCAAGGGTTCCCAATGACAAAGTAAAGACGGCAAGGAGGGGAGTCCAAGGGATTGTCAGTTTCATGGTCGGTTTTTGGTATCCAATATACTCAATAGGCTGGAGAAAGCCGCCGGGCTTCCTCTATCTTCTCTTAATTTGCTGGGATCAACGCTAAATTATGCAGCGATCGCAGAATTTCGTCATGTTTATTCATTGGGAATAACCTAAAAAAGTTAACGACTCCGTTCGGGGTGGACAGTTCCCCAATCGCCCCTGATGCCGCCATGGTAAATCATGGTTCTCCCTTTAGGGCTAATCTCCCCTCGATTGTTGCAAAGAAGCTTAACCCAGAAGCCAACCCTAGGGATAAAGATGAAGAAAAATGGCGAAAGTTAACATTGGATTGCGAAATTGAACCGAGGGGCGATCGCCGCAGAACCCCAATGCTACCCTCAAGAGCAATCCACCCTCACCACGGAAAAAGGGCGCAATGCCTGCGCCCAAACCGATGAAATTACCCTATGAATCAGCACGATAACAACAACACCCGCCTCGAATCTGCACTATTCGCTACGATTGGCGCAGGAATTGTCACATCTTTCGCCATTGGCCAGGGGCAGCCCCCTTTAGAAGCGTTTATGATTACAGCGATCGCTGTGGGGTTTGCCTTGGTTTGCCAGAAGTGGGCGGTTTAGGAGTAGGAAGTGGAGATTGAGGAGTGAGAATTCCCTTTTCTCTCTCCTAGAGCGTGATCCAGCCGATGCGATCGGGGGGCCAAAAGCGAAAGACGGCTCGACCGATGACGTTTTCTTCGGGTAATACGCCCCAAATGTGGGAATCATTGCTGTTGTTGCGGTTATCCCCCATCACGAAAAGGCGATGGTCGGGGATGGTGACATCGGGGAATTCATAGCGGGGCGGGGTGGCGATGTAGGGTTCTTGTAAGGGTTGTTGATCCAGATAAACCTGCTGCCGATGCACGCCTACGGCATGGCCCGGTGTCCCCATCACCCGCTTGATGAAGGCTTGGGCCGGGAGATAACCCTGGGATTGCAGTTCTTGGGGGGGGTTAAAAACGATGATGTCCCGCAATTGGGGGGGATGGAAGCGGTAGGAGACTTTTTCGACGACGACGCGATCGCCCGTTTCTAGGGTCGGTAACATTGAATCCGAGGGAATGTAGCGGGGTTCAGCCAAAAAGGTGCGAATCACCAACACCAGAAGGAGGGCGATCGCAATGGTTTTGAAGTTATCCCAGAGGACGGCTCGCCATTGAATTTTCGGGGTTTCAGGTGTGGTCATGATCAAGTTCGCTGACTCAGATGGTGCAAGACATGATGTAGGGGCGAAAAATTTTTGTGCCTCCGGCAGGCTTACGCCAACGCCCCTACGCCGATTAATTCTACAACTGGACTCCCGCTCCTCTGCCTTTCGGATCGATGGAGAATCGCTATACTGAGAATTATTCATAAAACTTTACAATAGATTCATGGCTCAAGCCCTTGTGATTGGGGCCGGTATTGCTGGCCTCACCGCCGGAGCATTATTAGCCCAAGCGGGTTATCAAACCCTCATCCTCGAACAAGCCCAAATTCCGGGGGGATGTGCCTCTACGTTTCGGCGGCGGGGTTTTACCTTTGATGTGGGAGCGACCCAAGTCGCGGGATTGGAACCGGGGGGGATTCACCACCGGATTTTTAGCCAATTGGGAATTGAATTGCCCCCTGCAACCCCCTGCGATCCTGCCTGTGCGGTGTTCCTGCCGGGAGAAACAGAACCGATCCGGGTGTGGCGCGATCCTCAACGTTGGCAAGAGGAGCGATCGCGCCAATTTCCCGGTAGTGAGCGGTTTTGGCAACTCATGGATCAACTTTTTGCCATCAGTTGGCGGTTTCAACAGCGTGATCCCGTTGTTCCCGCTCGTAATCTTTGGGATTGGGGCCAACTGATCCGAGCCATGCGCCCCGATACGTTGTTAACGCTACCCTTTGCCCTAATGACCGTGGGGGATCTGTTGAACCTGTTAGGCTTGGGGCAGGATTATCGCCTCCGCACTTTTTTAGATCTGCAACTCAAGCTCTATTCCCAAGTGGATGCCGAGGAAACTGCCCTGCTCTATGCCGCCACCGCTTTAGGCGTATCCCAAACCCCCCAAGGTTTATTCCACCTCAAGGGCAGTATGCAGGTGTTGAGCGATCGCCTCCTCACCGCCCTAAAAAACCACGGCGGCGAACTCCGCTGTCGTCAACGGGTGGAAGCGATCCACCATGAGAACGGCCAAGTGACCGGCGTAAGGATCCGTGATCTCAAAACCCAGCAAACCTATGATCACGAAGCCCAAGAAATCATCGCCAACATCACCCCCCAGAACCTACTCCCACTCCTCACAGCCCACTCCTCACTTCCCACTTCCCACTTCCCACTCTCCACTTCCCACTTCCCACTCTCCACTTCCCACTTCCCACTCTCCACTTCCCACTTCCCACGCTCCACCTGGCAACACCGCATCACCCACCTCCCCACCCCATCGGGGGCCTTCGTCGTCTATCTCGGCGTAGATCAAGCCGCTATCCCTGCCGACTGCCCCCCTCATCTACAATTCCTCTACAATCCAGCGGGGGAAATTGGCGAAAATAATTCCCTGTTTGTTTCCGTGAGTCAGCCGGGGGATGGCCGTGCGCCCGATGGTTGTGCGACGATTATCGCTTCTTCCTTTGTCAAGGTTGACCCCTGGTGGGAAGGGGATTATCCAGCACGGAAACAGGCCTGGACGGAGGAGGCGATCGCCAAATTGGGGCAGTATTTCCACCTCACCCCTGACACCATCCACCACAGCGAGGCCGCCACCCCCCGCACGTTTGAGCGATATACAGGGCGCGATCGCGGTTATGTGGGGGGATTGAGCCAACGGATCGCCACCTTTGGCCCCTTTGGTTTGGGGCCGCGCACCGCCTTTCCCCATCTTTGGCTCGTGGGGGATTCAATCCATCCCGGCGAAGGCACAGCGGGAGTCAGCTATGGAGCCTATACCGCCGTGCAACAGATCCTCGCCCAGAGCTAAAGTTGCGCCCCGCATTCAGGACAGAACTTATTGGTGCTGACATTCTTTGCACCGCAAGCACCACAATGGATAATCCCCACCGCTTGATCGATAGAATCCACCTGAGGCAGACCCAACATTTGGGAATTGGGTTGGCCGGGGGCGATCATCGGGTAGCAGTTTTCATCCTTGGTGACATGAGCATCCACCAACACCGGGCCATCCCAGGCCAGCATGGCGGCAACCACATCCTTGAGTTCACTGCGATCGCGAATCTGGAAGCCCTTCACCCCATAGGCCTCCGCCAACTTGACAAAATCCGGCATCCCCTTTTGCATATTGGAAGAGGAATAACGCTCACCGTAGAACGTCTGTTGCCATTGGCGCACCATCCCCTGCCAACCGTTGTTAATGATCACGGTTTTGGCAGCAATATCGTACTGAGCGAGGGTTCCCAATTCTTGCAAGTTCATCTGAAAACTGGCATCGCCACTAATACAGATCACCTGCTCATCGGAGAGAGCCACCTTCACCCCCATAGCCGCAGGCATCCCAAACCCCATGGTTCCTAAGCCTGCGCTGGAAATCCACCGCCGGGGGCCGTAGTTAATGAATTGAGCCGCCCACATTTGATGTTGCCCCACATCGGTGGTGAAATAGGCATAGGGGGCTTGCCGCCCCAACTCAACGATCACCTCTTGGGGAGAAAGGCTTTCGGCATAGTGGGGAACGACGAGGGGGTAATGGGTGCGCCATTCTTGGATGCGATCGCGCCAAGCCTGAGTCTGCTCCGATTGGGGGGGAATATTCAACTCCGCCACCCGTTTGAGCATCTGCTGCAACACCACCTTAACATCCCCGACAATCGGCACATGGGGGGCTTTATTTTTGCCCACCTCCGCCGGGTCAATATCAATATGAATAATCTTCGCTTCCGAGGCAAAGGCTTCTAACTTACCCGTTACCCGGTCATCAAACCGCGCCCCCACCGCAATCAGCAAATCACAGTCACTGACCGCAAAGTTAGCGTAGGCCGTGCCATGCATCCCCAACATCCCCACCGAAAGGCCATGATTTTCATCAAAAGACCCCAACCCCATCAAGGTAGTGGTGACAGGAATCTGGAAATGCTCCGCCAATTGTTGCAAATCGCCATGAGCGCCAGCGGTGACAGCCCCACCCCCCACATAAAGCAGGGGACGGCGAGCCGCTTGGATCAGTTGAATTGCCGCATTAATTTGCCGGGGATTGCCCTTCACCGTCGGGCGATAACCGGCCAGACGAATCGAACCCGGCTCCACCGGCACATAGTCAAATTCCTCTAACCCCACATCTTTAGGGATATCCACCAACACCGGCCCCGGCCGCCCAGTGCTGGCCACATGAAACGCCTCAGCAATAATCCGGGCCATATCTTCGGGGCGACGCACCACATAGGAATTTTTGACAATGGGGAGTGTGATCCCCCAAATATCAGTTTCTTGGAAGGCATCCGTCCCAATGGAGCTACGGCCCACCTGGCCCGTAATCGCCACTAAGGGAATGGAATCGAGATGAGCGGTGGCAATGCCGGTGACGAGGTTAGTTGCTCCAGGGCCAGAGGTAGCAAAGCAAACCCCCACCTGTCCCGTCGCCCGGGCATAGCCATCGGCGGCATGGGATGCGCCCTGTTCATGACGCACGAGGATATGTTGAATATCGCCTCTGGCCTCAGCACGGTAAAGTTCATCATAGATGGGCAGAATTGCCCCACCGGGATAGCCAAAAATATGTTTCACACCATGGCGTACCAAGCTATCAATCAGGGCATAGGCTCCGGTGCAGCGGCGGGGCGCGGTGGTGGAGGTCGGGGAGGTTTTAGGGAGAGAAGAAACCACAGCAGTATTGAGAAAGAACTAGGACAAAGGGGGATCAAGAAATGTGATGGCAATCACATTTTTAACTGTACTTAAAAATAATATAACCCCTAATCTTAGTATAAATTTTTGTAAATGTCTCGAAAACAATAAAAATTTGTCTCAATGGGCGATGGGTAAGCGATCGCGCACCCCTCACCCCTAGAACAAATCTTTATTTTTCGTTCGCACCCGTTCGTACAGTTCTACCATCACCTCAATAAACGAGTTATCCCGCTCCCAAAAGGCGGGATTGTTGCCCATTTTTTTGATCAAGATTGCTGAGATCGGCGGTGGGGTAGCCGGTTCAACGGTGGTGGGCAAGGGATGGGAACCCTGCCAAAAATCCCGCAAACTGCTGAGATGATCTAGGGAAACAAGCTCAGGGCGGGTATAGTAGGATGTTGCGATTTGGGGCGATCGCTCCTCCTGTTGTAATTCCGCCACCAAAGCTTGGCCCAGGGAAGATTTCGCCAATTCTGCATAGAGGGATTCACGGGGCAACCCCCGCAACTCGAACAAGAGGAAGGGGTCATGATCCAACTTCGCCGCCAAAAAGTAGCAGACCCCGGCAATATGCTTACAGGGATTGGCATAGTCCGGGCAGGAGCAGCGGGTGGCAAAATCCTGCCAGCCTGTAGGCAGGAGCTTGACCCCCACCTCGTTAAACACCGATTCAATATCATCGGGCATTTCCTTCAAGAGTAGCCGCGAAATTAAACCGGCTTTGGTGGCGATCGCCCCAATCACCGCCGCCCATTGCTGGCTATTAATTTGAGGTAGATCAATGATGACGTTATAGAGGGGTTCCTCATAAACGCCGAAATAGTGATTGATCGAGCCACGCACCTGGGCAAAAATTAAGCCACTGTCCATTTCAGTATGGATAATTTTGCCATTTTTAACATAGGCCCGCCCCCGTTGGAGCCGATTGTAATCGCAAAAAGATTCCAAGGCGGTTAAAAATCGCTGTCCCCACCAGGTTCGGCTAATGTTACTCATGGTTACTCCTGCGGTTATAAAATCGCATTTTTATTGAGGGCAATCAGTTGACGAAATGCATCATTATCCAATTCTGTTAACCAAGATTCATCGGAGCCAATAATTGACCCGGCTAACTTCTTTTTATCCTCAATCATTTGATCAATGCGCTCCTCCAATGTGCCAACAGTAACAAACTTATGGACAAAAACATTGCGTTTTTGGCCAATGCGAAAGGCGCGATCAGTGGCTTGATCTTCCACCGCTGGATTCCACCAGCGATCAAAATGAAACACATGATTTGCTTTCGTGAGCGTAATCCCCACCCCCCCGGCTTTAATGGAAAGAATAAAAATCGAAGGCTCTGTATCGGGATCTTGAAAGGCCGCAATCATCTGCTCCCGCTTCTTCACCGTTGTCCCACCATGGAGGAGATAGGTATTATAATGGCAGTAACCGCGTAGATATTGATTTAACGCTTCAGTAATTTCGCGAAATTGGCTAAAAATCAATAGACTTTCGCCTTCGGCAATAATTTCCTCGATAATTTCAGCTAACCGTTCGAGTTTGTGCGATCGCTCCGGGGTAAAGGGGCTTTCATCCTGTAAAAACTGGCGGGGATGATTGCAAATTTGCTTGAGGCGCAAAAGCGTGGATAAAATCAGCCCTTTGCGCTGAATCCCTTCTACATTTTCGAGTTGAGTTTCCACATCCTTAACTACCGCTGCATAGAGGGAAGCTTGCTCAGGGGTGAGGTTGCAAAATAATTTTTGCTCAACTTTATCCGGCAGGTCTTTAATAATATCCTGATCAGTTTTTACTCGCCGCAAAATAAACGGCTCCACTAACTTTTTGAGAATATTCGATTGGAGGGGATTGTTTTCTTTTTGGATGGGCAGTTCAAAGTTGCGGCGGAACTGGGCCTGTGTGCCGAGATAGCCCGGATTGAGAAAATTGAAAATTGACCACAAATCCATCAGCCGATTTTCAATGGGTGTGCCGGTGAGGGCTAAACGACTTTGAGCGGCTAACTTTAAAATCGCCTTGGTTTGATTGGCTTTGGGATTTTTAATATTTTGGGCTTCATCAATGACGATACGATGCCAGGATAGACTACTGAGGAGTTTGACATCTTTGCGGGCCAAACTATAGGAGGTGATCAACAGATCACAGGCGGCACAATGGGCTTGAAATTCAGCGGTAGTTTTCGGGCGATCGCTCCCATGGTGGAGAACGGTTTGCAGTTGGGGGGCAAATTTGGCAATTTCCCGCTGCCAGTTCGTGACCACAGAAGTGGGGGCAATCAACAGCGTGGGCCCGACCCGCTGATCCACCGCTGCGGCTAACTCCCGCTCCTGTACCAAACGGGCAATCACCTGAATGGTTTTTCCCAAACCCATATCATCAGCTAAACAACCGTTTAAACCCAACTGCTCCAGGTATTGCAACCATGCCACCCCCCGCTGTTGATATTCCCGCAGGGTTCCGGAAAAATTTGCCGGATCGGCGATCGCCTCAATGCGGCTCTTATCCTGCAACCGCCCCATCATCTCACCCAGGAAGCTATGGCGATCGCATTCCACCTCAATCTCTTCATCAGCATTAGCCGTCAACTGCATAAAATCCAGTAAACTCAGCTCTGGATTTTCCGCTTGATGGGTTTTCCAAAAGTTCAGCATATCCGCCATTTTCTGCGGATCTAATTCAATCCATTGGCCACGAAACTGCACTAACGGCGTTTTTAAATTCACCAGTTCCTGCCATTCGGCTTCGGAAATCGGCTGATCCCCCATCGCTAATTCATAATCATACTGCACCAAGGTTTGCATCGAAAAATAGCCCGGTTTGCCGCTCTTTTGACTAGAGCCTGATTTCCCCGATGCCCGTAGGCGCACCTTGGCCCGCTGTCGCCCTTGGGGAGTCCACCAAGCCGGTACAATCACCCGATAACCAGCACTTTCTAAAACCCAAGCCGTTTCCTTCAGGAAGTTAAAGGCTTCCTCTAAAGACAACACCATCCCGACGGGTTCACTGGTCTCTAGCCCGCTCCAAATTTTAGGATAGATGCGAGCAGCATAGCCGAGATTTAAGAGGAGATGTTTTTCAAAATCATTGCCGAATTTTTTCTGAAGTGTTTGTTGTTGGCTGGTTTTGAGTCGCCAATAGTCCAACAAACTAATCCGCAAGGAGGGATCATCTTTGGCCGCGACTTGAAATTTTAAATACCAAGGATCTTCGGGTTTCGGGGGTTCCTCCAGTTGGAAACCGAGGGTAAAGGCGGCATCTTGATAACTTTGGGTGAGACGATCGCGCCACAACTGCCATTGTTGATATTGCTCAATATTCTTGATATTACCCGGTTTATATTGGGGCGTTAAGCAGTCCGCAATCAAGGAACCATCGAGGGTTTTAGCAAAGGTTTGGGGGATGGGGGTGGTGGTGAGGATATTGTTCAGCCAAGATTCTGCAAAATGACGCAATAGAGTGGGGCGATCATGGAGTTGCATCCCGTTGGGTTTTTCAGCAAAGCCCGCTGTACAGATCAGCGGCATCATCGCGCTGAATTCTGTAATCAGGGCGGAGTAGCGATCGCCACTCCATTCCCAACCCCCATAGATTTCAATGGCTTCGCTTCGGGTTCTTTTGCCCTGGAGCGAGGCTTCCCGGTAGATCAAAGCTGGAATATATTGCTCTTGAAAAAGGGCCCGTTTGAGGGCTTGGGTGCAGTGATACCAAAACCAGAGATCAGACCCCAATTGCACATCGGCTAACCCGTAGAGGGCAATAAAATGGAGGTCATTGAGCACCCGCACTACCGGATTCCCCGCAACATTGTAATTTTTAATCAACCTGACGGGATAGGTTTCAATCTCCCAGGGGGCAAGAATAAACTGCTCCGGTTGCTCCTGCTCCAGGTAGCGGGCTAATTCCGGTGAGGGGAGGGGGCGATCGCCGCTAGCGTCCCCATCATCTGGGGTGGGGAGGAGAAAGTATTGGGTTTGAATCGCCGTCGTCGGCTTGTGAGACGGTGTTAAGGGGAATCCCAAGGTTTGACGCAAAAAGTCCGTCAATTCACTGCCTTGGAGATGATTTTTAGGCGGCGTGCGTCGCGCCGCTGGTGTCTGGGTTTCAATCCAGAGGCAAAATTCACCCTCCTGAACAAAGGATGGTTTTGCATTGGGAATCCAAGTGCCGTGCAAAATATGCATTGCCGTTAATGGGGATGGGGGTGGCTCCTGATTGCGGTTATTGTACCAACCTTGCTGCAAAAATTCCCCCTCCTGATTGTCAGAAGGGGGAAGAAAGCCGCTCACTTTTGCCCATGGCCTGAAGATAACCCAGCCTCCTGAAGGAGGGATGCCCGCAGGGTGGGGTGAAGGTCAGGAACTATTGGGGAGCGACTTCGATATCAACGAGGGCGGTTACTTCCGCATGGAGTTTGATTTCCACTTGGTAATTGCCCAGTTGGTTGATTTCCGGGAGGGTAATATGGCGTTTATCGATTTCCTGGCCCGCCTGTTGAAGAATTAAATCGGCAATATCTTGACTGGTGACAGTCCCAAAAATTGAATTGCCTTCCCCAGCTTGTTTGGTAATCCGCAGCCTGCCCACGGTGGAGAGGGCCACTTTTTGCGCTTCTGCCTGGCGTTTGATTTCCAGTAACCGCTGCCGTTCTTTTTCCCGCCGTTGCTCCACCATTTTTAACACCCCAGGGGAGGCGGGGATGGCGAAACCTTGGGGAAAGAGATAGTTGCGAGCATAACCGGGGGCCACTTCGACCACATCACCGTTTTTCCCCAGTTTGGTCACATTTTTATTTAAAACCACTTGTACGCGCTTTGCCATAGTTATGCTTATCCGTAATCAGTCACGATCTCGTATCTTATCGGTTGAGGGGGGGCGATCGCAACTCTGTGGGGTACTGCATTGGCCCTAGATACCGTTGCAAATAGGGGGAAAACACTTCATAGATCAGCGTCAAAGGCTGGCCACTGTGCCAAAATAGGTAATGTCGCCCCCAAAACGGCCCCGCTTCCCCAAAGGCCGCCGCCAAGGCCTCCGAAGGGCCATAGTAAAGCCCTTGAATATCCCGATAAAGCTCACTGTGAAGCCGAGAAAGGTTATCCCAAATGGGGAGCGATCGATTTTGTAAATATTCATCCACATGGCTGGCATCCCACCAGGAAGCGGCATAGGCTAACCGTTGCCCCGATGCGGTGCGCAGCCACACCTGACGGCGCAACCGAGGGCCAGGAACCGATTGAATATGGCGGGGGGCTTGGTCGTTATCCATGCCGATCAGGGACATATCGATGACATCGACGGCGATCGCCTCCCTGGTCAGCAATTTGAGATGGCGCGTGGGGGAACCATCCCCCAACAGTAAGATTTGCCAAGCCGGGGCCAGTTGGTCATGGGGCAGGCCCGCCTGGATCACCTCAACATCCCCCGTCCAGAGGGGATCAAGGGGATGCCACGGGTCTTGGCTCAGACGAAGGAGGGGTTTTAGCACAGCCAATCTTTACAAAACTTCAAGTTTCCTCATCATAACCCGTTCCCCCATGCTAGGGGCTGCCCATCCCTTGCTTAACCTTGATGGTCTTGGTTAGACTAGGAATAGCTTTTACCAGTTCATTTGCTCTTCTCTGCTCCCTATGGAATTCATTAACCCCAAAACCGACTACGCTTTTAAAAAGATTTTTGGCTCTGATCAAAGCAAAGATATTTTAATTAGTTTTCTCAATGCTTTGATCTATGAAGGTCGCGCCACGATTCAAGATTTAGAAATTATTAACCCCAATCTTCCCCCCAAGGTAGAGGGGTTAAAAGATAGCTCTCTCGATGTCAAAGCCCGCCTCGACAATGGCACGATTGTCATTATTGAAATGCAGGTTCTCAATGTAGAATCCTTTGGCAAACGAGTGATCTTTAACGCAGCAAAAACCTATGCCTTCCAACTCAAACGGAGAGAGGGCTACAGTATGCTCAAGCCCGTGATTGCCGTTACGGTGGCAAATTTTGAAATGTTTCCGGGTTATCACCATTATCTCTCTCGCTTCCAGTATCAAGAAGCAACGACAAACTATGTGCATCCTGATCGGACGATTGAACTGATTTTTATTGAACTCCCCAAATTCAATAAACCTTTGGCTGAACTAGAAACGCTAACGGAAAAGTGGATTGCCTTTATGAAAGAAGCGCAAGTGCTTGATGTTATTCCCACAACCATGGAGGATATTCCTGAGTTTAACCAAGCCTTTGAAATTGCCAACCGTGCTAACCTCAGCCGAGAGGAAATCGAAGCTATAGAAAGACAGGAAATGTTTATCTATGATCAACAGGGGGCGCTCAATCTGAGTCGGACTGAGGGTCGCGAGGAGGGTCGCGAGGAGGGTCGCGAGGAAGGATACAAGGAGGGTAAGCGGGAAATTGCCCGGCAACTTTTGGGGCAGATGGATCTGGAGGCGATCGCCTCCCTCACCGGCCTCACTGTGGCAGAAGTGCAAACTTTGCAAGCGGATTAACACCACAAAAACCCTGAACAGTTATCGTTCAGGGTTTTTATCAAGATTCGCCTCACCTTGGGCTGTGGGTACAATGGCGAAGACTGCCGGTTACACCCCCAACCGTTGTTTGGTAGCGGGGCCCACAATGCCATCGACTTTCAGGCCATTGGCCTTTTGAAAAGCTTCCACCGCTTGCTTTGTATTGGGGCCATAGACACCATCTAAGCCACTGGGGCCGACACCATACTTGAGTTCTACTAACTTAGCTTGCACGGCCTTAACCGCATCGCCACGGGAACCCATCAGGATGACACTGCGGCCGCCCGTGCCTTGGGTGGGGGGAGCGGCTTGGATGGGGGCGGTGTAGGGGCCATAGACCCAGCGACCGCTGGCCAGTTGGAGCCAATCTCCTTGGATTTGGGTGACGGTTTTCAGCGCTGCACCGTCGCGGACACACATCGCTGAGGCGTATTGAATGCCGGGGCCGACGCGGGCGTTGAGACAGCCATCTTTGGGAGTGTTGACTTTGCGGAGGCGGTTGCCGGTGGCAACGGGAGTGGCGCGGTTATGGGTGGTGTAGGGGCCGTAAACCCAGCGACCACTGGCGAGTTTCAGCCAGTCGCCTTTGACTTCTACCACCGGCTTGAGGGCTGCTCCATCGCGCACACAGGTAACGATCGCCCCCTGGACAGAAGGCCCTGTGCGGGCATGGAGGCAGCGGCCACTGGGGGTATCGACCATGGCCGCCTGGGCGGGGGCCATGGCGCTGATGGTGGTGACAATGACCCCAACGGCTAAGAGGTTTAACCAGAGGGCGCTGGGAGCCTTGGCCCATTCAAAAAAATCAACTTCGCTAAAATCGTACTCAATGCCCGTTGCTGCTTCATGGGCAGCATAGGAATGGGTGTAGGTGAGTGCGTCCACGGGGGTCTCCTTGCGTGATTGGCTTGGTCTTGTCTTGCAGTAATATCACTGTTTTAAGCCAAGATGCGCCAATTGAGGTACTGGATTTACAATATTTAGGAGTCTTGGCGGTTAAATTGCTCAGAACGGAGACGGCGATCGCCCTCATACACCTCAAGGCGATCGCCATAGACGCGATAGGTAAAACTGCCGTTACTCGCCTGATAACCATCCCGTTGATAAAAGGCCGGCAACCAAATCGAGCGGGTGGGATCATTTTTAGCCTGGCCAAAATACCAAATCTGCGCCCCCACCTGACAGATTTGCACCCGAAAATGGCGGGTCTGGGCGGCGATTAAGATCTCACCGGGACATTGCTCACCGGGGGGAACAGCGGGGGGAATTCGACCATTGACCAAGGGCGGGAGGTTAGTGAGGGGATCGCGGCTGTTGCCATCGGGGCCATAGTATTCAAAATGGAGATGGGGGCCGGTGGAGTTGCCGGTGCTGCCCATTTCGGCGATCGCCTGTCCCTGCATCACCCTTTCTCCCTCGTTGACATAGAGCAATTGGTTATGGCCGTAAACGGTGCGGCTACCGTCGTTGTGGAGAATTTCCACCGCGTAGCCCAAACCCCAATCATCCCAACCCGCAAGGATCACCTCCCCCGCCTGGGCCGCTAAAATCGGCGTGCCTACCGGCCCAGCAATATCGAGGCCCTCATGGTAACGGTGGAAACCTTGGGAAATATTGCCCGTTGTGGGCCAGATGAAATGCTGGTTTTGGGCCAAAGCCGTTGCATCGCTAGGAATCAGCGTTGCCGGGTCGCGAAACACCCCCTGCATCGGCACAGAGAGGGCCACGGTTCCCACCGCCGCCACACCTAAAAAACTGAACAGGAGCGATCGCGCCATGCCCCCCCAAGAAATGATCACACATCCCATTTTGACAAAATTTAAAGCAACCCTCTCGTTTTTCGGGGTCATCCCTCCCCATCGGGAGAATCTACCCCTTCCCCTCTGTCAAGAATATTCCCGATTCGCAAAAAAACCCTGGCACAACCCTGTAGGATGATCAGTAAGGCCCCTTAAGGTTTTCACCCCTCACCCGCCATGTTCGGTCACTACCAACAAACTTGTTTGCGGATTGAACTACACCCCCCGGTATCTTCAGCACCCCTCACCGCGAAGATTGCCGCGAGTCTCCAGGAACCTGACCAGTTTCGCCGCTGGCTCTTTCCACAGCAATTTGAGGTTAAGATTGCTTCCCCCCTGATTGCTGGGGCTACCTTTTCCGCTTGGATTGGCCCCGTCAAAATTGATCACTACGTTGAAGTTGCCACCCCCCAAAGTCTCCGCCTGATCCTCAGTGGAGGCATTGATGGGTTTCATGAATGGTATTGGGGCGAAGATTGGGTACAATCGCGCATTGAAGGGATTTCGCTATTACCGTTGCATTTGGGCCAGACTTTTGTCTTGATGCGCCTCCGCCAATTTCTCAGGGAATCGGGAAATTAGCCCGGCCAAGCTTTCGCCTCAATCCTTACAATCGCAATAAAATATTAAGAAATTGCAATAGTAAAATCGACAATCCGGTCAGTCATGGTATGATGCAGGCAAAATGGACTAAATTGGGTGATTAATTCATTTAATTACATCCATTGATTAATTGAAGTGTCCGTCAGTATTTCGATCTCATCTAAAGTGACAGGATAGGATCGGGAGGTGAATTTTTCATCTTGCGGTTTCCCCTGGAGCAAGATTAAAAAATAATATTGAATTTTCATGGCATCTACCATCTGGGAACAGGATAATGTCCAAGGATATGCTGATTTAGAGGGAAATTCTTCATCAAGTTTCTTTTTATCTGAAACACAGCAAATTCTGTGGCAAATTGATCAATTTTCACCCCACAATACGGCTGATCATCGATGCAGTGCCGTTAAAATTTACGCTGCTTTAGACCTAGAGCAATGGCGAACGGTTTGGTGCGAAATTATCCAACGCCATCCCAGTTTACGGACAACCTACAGCCTCAATCGGGCCGGTGTTCCTGTGCAAAAGATCAATCGGGAGATTCTCCGTTGGAAAGACTTCGCCAACGCCCTGCCCCTAGAAATCATCAATGCTCAAAATTGGTCACAAGATCACCTCAATCAGGAACTTTTAAAACGGGCCGAGATGCCCTTCAATCTCGAACAAGGCCCTCTGATCCGCCTCTCTTTATTTCAATGTCGCCCCTCAGAATTTATTCAATTGTTGGTCATTCATCAAATTGCCGCAGATCCCAAAAGTCACGATCTGCTCTGGCAAGAATTTGATCAACGCTATGCCGGTCATGAATTGAAACCGCCCCTAGCCTATCAAGACTTTGTGGATTGGGAAGCGGCGTTTTTAAACTCATCCCCCGGCCAAGCCTCGCGACAATATTGGCATCAACAACTAGGGGATGATCTGCCAATTTTAAATTTGCCCATCGATCAATCCAGACCCCCTGTTTTGTCGTTTCGGGGTGAAGCCTATTCAGTGCCACTTGACCGGGATCTGGTTGTGGGATTACAAGCTAAAATTGCTCCCTCAGATCGATTGCAGTTGGGATTAGCGGCGTTTTATAGCTTGCTCTATCGTTATTCGGGTCAGTGTGATCTATCAATCACCGTTCCCCTCGAAAATCGCCAAGGGCGGCCTGAATTTTTGCAGGGGATTGGTTGTTTTCAAAATGTGGGAATTTTTCGGGTTGAACTAGACCCGCAAGCCTCTTTTCAAGAGCTTCAGCAGACCGTCGCCGCCATCACCACCAGCGGTCATCAACATCAAGCCGTTAACGCCTTAACCCCAGCATGGCAACAACATTTTGAATTACAGCGGGGTTTGAGTCAAATGCCCCTCTCTTCAGTCCGGTTTAACTGGCAACTATGGGAAGGATCAACAAGCACAGATGCGCCGCCCTTGTTAACTGTTGAACCCTACCTTTTGGCTGAAAAATATGGTGCAGCTTACGATATAACCCTCACCTGGATGGAAGTGGGGGAGGCTATTCATCTAAATATTAATTACAATCCAGATCTCTGGACTGAAGCAACCATTCAGCGATTAGCGACCCATTATCAACAGATTTTGCAAGGGGCGATCGCCCATCCTGAAACCCCCATTGCCCGCCTACCTTTGCTCACAGACCCAGAGCGTCAGCAACTCCTAATCGAGTGGAATCAGACCGCTGCGGACTATCCTCAAAATTGCGGCATTCACCACTGTTTTGAGGCACAAGTGGCCCGAACGCCAGGGGCTACGGCGGTTGTTTTTGAGGGGCGATCGCTCACCTATCAAGACCTCAACCATCGCGCCAATCAACTCGCCCATTACCTCCAAACCTGCGGCGTTCAACGGGGAGATTTAGTCGGGATATATCTAGATCGTTCCCTAGAAATGCTCATCGGTTTACTGGGTATTCTCAAGGCCGGTGCTGCCTATGTGCCTCTCGATCCCAGCTATCCCCAAGAACGCATTGGATATATTTTATCCACCGCCGATGCTCCCTTTTTAGTTACATCTAGCGCAATGCAAGCCGCATTGCCTAGTCATCAAGCCCAGGTCATTTGTGTAGATATCGATGCCCCGCGCATTGCCCAAGCCGCCGCCGATAATCCCCAGCGTGATATAGATGAGCAAAATGCGCAAAATTTGTGTTATGTGATCTTCACATCAGGGTCCACGGGTCAGCCCAAGGGGGTCAAGATTAGCCATCAATCCTTGGTGAATTTCATGACAGCGATGGCATCAACACCTGGACTCACCGCAGAAGATTGTTTAGTAGCAGTCACAACCATTAGTTTTGATATTCACACCCTCGAACTTTATTTGCCGTTAACCGTGGGCGCGAAACTGGTGCTTGCCAGTCACGAAGTTGCCACCGATGGAGGCAGATTAGCCGAATTAATCACCACCCACCAAGCCACAGTTATGCAAGCCACCCCGGCAACTTGGCGGATGTTGTTAACGGCCCATTGGGACGGATCTGCGGATTTTAAAGCGATTTGTGGGGGGGAAGCCTTGCCGCGTTCCTTGGCGGATCAGTTATTAACAAAAGTGGGGACGCTGTGGAATCTTTACGGGCCGACGGAAACGACCGTGTGGTCTACCCGTTGCGAAATTAAGCGCGATCGCAGGGGCGATCGCCCCGACAATCCTGAACCGATTGGCCGTCCCATTGCGAACACCCAAACCTATATTTTAGACTCCACCCTTCAACCCGTTCCCATCGGTGTACCCGGCGAATTTTATATTGGTGGGGATGGCGTTGCCCAAGGCTATCTCCATCGGCCGGATTTAACCGCCGAACGCTTTCTTGCCAATCCCTTTCTCGCCCATGCCCGCCTCTATAAAACCGGAGATTTAGCCCGATATCGTCAAGATGGGACGATTGAATATTTAGGCCGGGTTGACAATCAGGTGAAAATTCGCGGGTTTCGCATTGAACTCGGAGAAATTGAAACCTTATTAACCCAACATCCCCATGTCGCCCAATGTGTCACCCTGGCCCGCCCCGATGACCAAGGTGATCCGCGATTAGTGGCCTATATTATTCCCGAACAAATTCCCCCCCATCAACCCACCGAGCCATCCCCCAGCCCCACAGCGACCCCTGCCTTTCCAGTAGCAGAAAACAACATTCTCCAAGAATGGCAATTAGCCTGGGATAATGCCTATGATCAAACCGAAAAAACCCAGGATTCAACCTTAAATATTTCCGGATGGGATAGTAGTTATACGGGTGAATTGATTCCAGCGGAAGAAATGCGGGAATGGGTGACGGGTATTGTTGATCGGATTAAAGAGCATCAGCCCCAACGGGTTTTAGAAATTGGATGTGGGACAGGCATGCTCTTGCTGCGGATCGCCCCCAGTTGTGCATTGTATTGGGGCGTTGATGCTGCCCAGCAGGGCTTGAATTATATTCACAAACAACTGCAAACATTGCCGGGAGATTGGTCACAGGTTCAACTTCGGCAACAACTTGCCCATGATTTTCAGGGGGTTGAGCCGCAATCCTTTGATGCGGTTGTGATTAACTCAGTGGTGCAATATTTTCCGAGTATTCGTTATTTAGTGACGGTGCTAGAGGGAGCAGTACAGGCCCTCGCGCCGGGTGGGTTTATTTTTGTGGGAGATGTGCGAAGTTTGCCATTATTATCGGCATTTCATAGTAGTGTGCAGCTTTATCAAGCGTCGGATGATTTGCCCTTGGCTCAACTGAAACAACTGGCCGATAAAGATCAGCAATTGGATCAAGAATTGGTGATTAGTCCGGAGTTTTTCACGGCATTGCAAGCATATTTACCGGCAATTACGCAGGTTAAAATTCAATTAAAACGGGGCATTGCTCATAATGAAATGACGAAGTTTCGCTATGATGTGGTGCTGTTTGTGGGTGGGGCGGGGCAGGAATTGCCGCAGATGGCATGGGATTGGCAGCAGGAGGGGTTGACGGTGGAGGCGGTGCTGGATAGGTTGCACCATGATCAACCGAAAACCCTTGTGGTGCGTCATGTTCCCAATGGGCGATTAAGGGCAGATCTCCAAGCGTTGGCCATGCTTGAAACAGATGATGAGCTTCAGACTGTTGGTGAATTACGGCATCGTCTCACCCAGGATCAATGGACGGGGATTGAGCCAGAAATTTGGTGGGGGTTGGAGATTCCCTATCGCGTGGAAATTAACTATAGTGTCGGCCGCTTGGATTGCTATGATCTATGGTTTGAGCAGCAGGGCGTTGGCGAAGCCTCTCCAACGGAGAATTGCCCTTTACCTGATGACACCCCAGCCATTCCATCGGTTTTGCCTCAGTCTCCACAGGATTGGCAAAGCTATGCGAATAATCCGGCCTTTGGACAGTTTGCGATGGGTTTGTCCCCCAAACTGCGGGATTATTTGCGGGATAAACTGCCGGATTATATGGTTCCGTCGGCGTTTGTGGCCCTGCCTCGGTTTCCCCTGACTCCGAATGGCAAAATTGACCGTCGGGCGTTGCCGAGTCCGGAGTTTTTCCCCATCGCTCAGGGGGCGGGTTTTGTTGCGCCTCGCAATGAGGTGGAGCAGCAGGTGGCGCAGATTTGGTCGGAGGTGTTGGGCATTTCACCGATGGGGGTGCATTACGATTTCATTCAGTTGGGGGGTCATTCGCTGCTGGCGATTCAGATTATGGTGCTGATCCAAACTCGCCTACAGGTGAAGTTACCCGTTCATCGGTTGTTTGACTGTCCGACGGTGGCGGCGTTGGCGGCGTTGGTGCGGGCGGAGGAGGGGGTGGATACGGGGGCAGATATTCAACCCACGGCACGCTCTGGATCGCTCCCCCTCTCTGTGGGTCAGGCGCAACTGTGGTTTTTACACCAACTCAACCCCGACGCTCCCACCTATAACGAAGATGTGACGATCATTTTTCAGGAAGCCCTCGATCTTCCGGCCCTAGAACAGAGTTTTACGGAACTGATCCGCCGTCACGAAATTCTCCGCACCACGTTCCCCTCGGTGGATGGCCAGCCGGTACAACGGATTCAGCCGCCGACGGCGTTTAAAATCGCCGTGGTGGATTTGCGATCGCACCCTGAAGCCGAACGCAGCGCCCAAGCGGAAGCGATATTGCTCCGCAAGGCTACCGCCATCGCCACCGCTCAACTCTGCATCCCCTTCAACCTCGCCCAAGGCCCTCTAATCCGCGCCACCGTCTGCCAACTGGGGGACACCCATTATCAACTCAATGTGGCCATGCACCACATCCTCTTCGATGGGGAATCGGGCAACGGCGTGCTATTCCCCGAACTGAAAACCCTGTACACCGCCTTCAGCCAAGGCCTGGCCTCCCCCCTGCCAGAACTGACACTTCAATATGCCGACTTCGCCGCCTGGCAACGGGACTGGCTCCAAGGCGACTACATCAGCCAGCAACTCGCCTATTGGCAAACCATGGCCGATGCCCCGCCCCTGCTGTTTCCCACCGATCGCCCCCGCACCCCCAAGACCACCGCCGCCGGTTCATGGCTCGCCGTTGAAATTGCCCCCGCCTTAACGGAAAAACTGAAAATTCTCAGCCGCAAAGCTGGGGTCACGCTCTATATGACCCTGGTGACGGCCCTGCAAATTTTGCTCCATCGCTATACTGAGCAAACCGATCTCATTTTAGGTACAGTCTCTTCTCAACATAACCGTTCCGAACTGCGGGGCATGATTGGCTACTTCTTGAATACCTTGGCACTCCGCAGTGATTTGTCAGGAAATCCGAGCTTTCAAGCATTGCTCAAACGGGTGCGTCAAACCATCCTTGAAGCCTATGCTAACCAAGATGTCCCCTTTCAAGATGTGGTGAATAGTTTCAGTTCAGATCGGCAGGTGAGTGAAAATCCGCTCTTTCAAATTGTCTTTGCTTTTCAGCCGCCTGTGGTGGAAGATCCCCAGAGTTGGACGATTCAACAATTTATGTTGGATAATGGCTGTTCTAAATTTGATATTTCGTTCCTATTGGAGGAGCGATCGCAGGGCATCACCAGTAAAATCGTCGGCAAAATTGAATACAAAACCGACCTGTTCGATCTCGCCACCATTGAACGCCTCCGGGGCCATTTCCTCACCCTGTTAGCGGGCATTGTCGCCGATCCAGAGCAAGCGTTGGCGAAGCCTCTCCAACGGAGAATCGCCCAACTGCCCCTGCTGACCGCCGCCGAACAGCAGCAAATCCTGATTGACTGGAACAACACCACCGTTCCCTATCCCCAGGATCAACGCCTCCATCAACGTTTTGAACAACGAGCGGCCCAAATCCCCGATCAGGTGGCTGTGGTTTGTGGCGATCGCCAACTCACCTATGGCGAACTCAACAGCCGCGCCAACCAACTCGCCCATTACCTGCAAAAACTAGGCGTAAAACCCAATACGCTTGTAGGAATTTCCGTCGAACGTTCCCTAGAAATGGTGATTGGTCTCTACGGCATTATCAAAGCCGGTGGGGCCTATTTACCCATTGATCCCACCTATCCCATCGAGCGGATCGACTATATGTTGAGCGATGCCAATGTGCCGATCCTGCTGACCCAGCAGCATTTACGGGGGAACTTTGATCATTTTGCGGGCCATGTGCTGAGTTTAGATGGCGATCGCGCCATTTTAGCCCTCGAACGTGAAGCAAACTTACCCACAATCGTCACCGGCAATGACCTGATCTACGTCATTTATACCTCCGGCTCCACAGGTAAACCCAAAGGCGCAGGCATTTATCATCGCAGTGTGAGTAATGTGGTGGATTGGTTTATTGACTACATTGGCATTACGGAGCGCGGTGGCGGTAGCCTTGCGGAGCAATATCGCCCCCTGATTGTCTCCTCCTTTAGCTTCGATATCACCCATAAAAACTTCTACGCTCCCCTGATTATGGGCGGCCAAATTCACCTCCTCCCCGGCGTTCGCTACGATCCTCAACTGGCCAGCCAACTGATCGAACAGCATCAAATTACCTGGGTAAACTGCACCCCCGGCGTTTTTTATCCCCTCACGGAACCCAAACAAGAACGCACCTATCAAAAACTCGCCTCCCTGCGCTTTGCCATCCTCGGCGGTGAACCCATTTCCATCTCCCAATTGTGGGATTGGTTAAGTTCCGACCATTGCCAAGCTACAATCCTCAACCACTACGGCCCCACGGAATGCACGGATTTATCTACGACCTATTGGGTCAAAGATCCCGCCCACTATCGAGAGCGATCGATGCCCTTGGGTCATCCCATTGCCAATGTGCAACATTTCATTTTGAATCGTCATCGGCAATTAGTGCCGGTAGGCGTGGCGGGCGAACTTTATATCGGTGGCATGGGCGTAGGTGCGGGGTATTTAAACCGCCCCGATTTGACCGCAGAGCGATTTATGGAGAACCCCTTTGATCCCGGTTCACGGATGTACAATACCGGCGATTTAGCGCGATACTTACCCGATGGCAATATTGAATATTTAGGCCGGATCGATCATCAGGTTAAAATTCGTGGGTTCCGGATTGAATTGGGGGAAGTGGAAACGGCGATCGAACAGCATCCGGAGGTGAATCGTACCGTTGTCATTCCACGGGAAGACACCCCAGGAGATCAGCGTTTAGTGGCCTATGTTGTGCCGCGTTTAGAATCCCAAGATCCAGATCCCGCAACGACAGGAGAATCCACAGGAACAACCCGGCCCCATGATGTCAATCGCGCCTTGACTGAATGGGAAAACGTCTTCAATAACATCTACGATCAAAGCGGCCAAGATTACGATTTAACCCTTGATTTAACCGGGTGGAATAGTAGTTATACGGGGGAACCAATCCCCGCTGCTGAGATGCGAGAATGGGTCAATGCCACGATCACCCGGATTCAAGCCCATCAACCCCAACGGGTGCTAGAAATTGGCTGTGGCACAGGCATGTTGTTGCTACAGTTAGCGCCCCACTGTTCCCATTACTGCGGCACAGAGTTATCCAAACGGGTGATTGATGACCTCCAAACCCGGATTAATCGGTTGCCGGGGGATTGGTCTCATGTGCAACTTAAACATCAACCGGCGCAAAATTTTGACGGTCTTGAGGATCAAGATTTTGACACGATCATTCTGAACTCAGTGGTGCAATATTTTCCCAGTATTGACTATCTCATCACGGTGTTAAAACAGGCGATCCAAACCCTTGGCCCGGCTGGGGGAACGGTGTTTGTGGGCGATGTCCGCAGTCTGCCATTATTAACGGCATTTCATGCCAGTATTCAACTCCATCAAGCTACCGATGAATTAAGTATTGAGCAATTCAAACGACGGGTAGAGCGTAAGGTGCAATTTGATAAAGAATTGGTGATTGATCCGGCGTTTTTTGCGGCATTGCCGACGCAGTTTCCCGAAATTACCCAGGTGAAGATCCAAACCAAGCGCGGCAATGCTCACCATGAAATGAATAAGTATCGCTATGATGTGGTGCTGCGGGTGGGCGATTCGCCACAACGCACTGATTCGTCCAATCCGCCACCGCCCATTACCCCTGAACAGCGGATCAACTGGCAGGCTGCAACCACCACCATCGGGGCGTTGGCGAAGTCTCTCCAAGGGAGAATCGCCACCCAATTGCAGACCCAACAGCCCCCCGTTTGCGTCGTTCAAAATGTACCCAATGCCCGCCTTGTTGCTGACTGCCATATTGTCGAATTACTCAAGCATCCCGATCCCGTAAAAACGGTGCAGGCGTTGCGGCAGCAGGTAAAAGCCGATGCGCCGCCAGGGATTGAGCCGGAAACTTGGTGGCATTTAGACCTGCCCTATGGGGTTGAGATTATGCCCTCAGCGGGGGCGATAGATTGTTATGACGTGGTTTTGACCCATCCCGATGCTGTGGGGGCTGTGGTGAACCGATCGCCGCAGGACTCACCCCCCAAACCCTGGGCCGACTACGCCAATAATCCCCTCTTTGCCCAAGCCGCGACCCGGTTAGCCCCCCAACTGCACGGCTACCTGGGGGAAAAATTGCCCGACTACATGATCCCGTCGGCCTTCGTCCTGATGGCAACCTTACCCCTCGCCCCCACCGGCAAAGTCGATCGCCGCGCCCTGCCCATTCCAGAACTGGGCCGCACCCAACTAAACACCGCCTACGTCCAACCTCAAAACGACATTGAAACGGCGATCGCCACCATTTGGCAACAACTTTTACGGGTAGACAAAGTAGGCATTTATGACAACTTTTTTGACCTCGGCGGCCATTCACTCTTAATTGTCAAAGCCAGTTACGAATTATCGGAGGCCCTAGGGCAGAAAATATCCGTCGTCGAACTGTTTCAATACCCAACGATCGCCACGTTGTCCCACTCCATCAAAGCACGCAGGAATCCCGATACCGTTGATGCTGTTGATCCCTTTGCCGAAACTCAAAAACTCGCCTCTAAACGTCGTCAGCGACAAGCCACCCGCGATCAACGCCGCAAAAAGCGCGGCCCGTCATAGCATCCCCATTGTCGAATTCATCCCCCTAGGGTTTTAGATTTGAGAATAATCACTCACTGCCCACTCCCCCACTAACCACACCCATGACACAGCCCAATCCCGAAGACGCGATGTTGCTCCGCAAGGCTAACGCCAACGCGCAACAGAATCTAGAGTCAATGGACGATAATCCGGATGCAGCCATGGGTTCCCGAATCGCAATTATCGGTATGGCCGGGCGATTTCCCGGCGCAAACAATATTGATGAACTGTGGCAAAATGTCAAAAATGGCGTAGAATCAATCACTTTTTTCTCAGATCAAGAACTCCTCGCCGCTGGCGTTTCGCCCCAGCTTCTCAATGATCCGAACTATGTCAAAGCTTCCCCGACCTTGCCGGATCTGGGAAAATTTGATGCGTTTTTCTTTGACTACAGTGCGAAAGAAGCCCTCTACATGGATCCTCAACAACGGGTTTTTCTTGAATGTGCCTGGGAAGCGTTAGAACAGGCGGGTTATGCGGCGGGGAGTTCGGACTATACGATTGGTATTTATGGCGGTTCATCGATTAGTTTATATTTACTAAATAATATTATTTACGACAATCATGTCTATGCTGGTCACATGACCAGTTCACGGGAATCGGCGGTTTTTGGCGGCAATGTGCCGGAGTCTTTAACCACCAGAGTGGCCTATAAACTCAATTTAACCGGCCCTGCGGTTCATCTTTCTACGGCCTGTTCGACGAGTTTGGTGGCGGTGCATAGTGCTTGTCAAAGTTTGCTCAATGGAGAATGTGAAATTGCTTTGGCGGGGGGGGTTTCCTATCTGGGTTCCCAAACCCAAGGCTATCTCTATGAAGAGGGTTTAGTGTTGTCTCCCGATGGCCATTGTCGGAGTTTTGATGCTCAGGGCAAGGGGACATTGTGGGCCAATGGGGTGGGGTTGGTGGTGCTGAAAATGTTGGATGAGGCGATCGCCGATGGAGATACGATCCATGGGGTGATTTGTGGATCGGCGGTGAATAATGACGGCAACGTCAAAGTCAGCCACAGTGCGCCCAGTGTGGAGGGTCAAGCGCGGGCCATTTATCAAGCCCAAGCAGTGGCGGAGATTGACCCGGAAACGATCACCTATATTGAGGCCCATGGCACAGCAACTGCTTTAGGTGATCCCATTGAAATTGCGGCCTTGACCCAAGCCTTTCGGGCGAAAACGGATCAAACGGGCTATTGTGCGGTGGGGTCTTTAAAAAGTAATCTTGGGCATCTCAGTGAAGCCTCTGGGGTGGCGGGATTAATCAAAACACTGTTGGCGTTGAAGCATCAACAAATTCCGCCGAGTTTGTATTTTGAAACCCCGAATCCGCAGATTGATTTTGAGAGTAGCCCGTTTTATGTGAATACTCGCTTGCGGCATTGGCAGAGCCAAGAGGGGAATCCGCGTCGGGCGGGGGTGAGTTCCTTTGGGATGGGGGGAACGAATGCCCATGTGGTGGTGGAGGAATGGAGGGGCGATTCTCCGTTGGAGAGGCTTCGCCAACAAAATCACACCCCTTCCCCTCAACTGCTGCTGTTATCGGCCAAAACCTCCACTGCCCTCGAAACGGCTACGAACAATCTGATTACCTACCTCGAAGCGCATCCCGATCTCCAGCTTGCTGATGTGGCCTATACCTTGGCGCGGGGTCGCAAGGCTTTTAAGCATCGCCGCATTGCTGTAGTGGATGGCCATACCCCGATCCGCGATCGGTTCGCCACCCAACGCACCCATCGTGGCGAACCGAAGCCCCGCAAGATTGTGTTTATGTGTTCCGGTCAGGGATCGCAATACGTCACGATGGCTCAGGAACTGTATGAGACAGAACCTCTGTTTCAGGACTGTGTGGATGATTGTTGCGAATATCTCAAGCCCTTGTTGGGTCTGGATTTGCGGGAGATTCTCTATCCGGCTCCGGAGCAGATCGCCCTCGCCACTGAGCAGTTGAAGCAAACGGCTTTGACGCAGCCCGCTTTATTTGTGATTGAATATGCGATCGCCCAACTCTGGATCTCCTGGGGCGTGCAACCGGCCGCCTTGATTGGCCATAGTGTGGGGGAATATGTGGCGGCTACGTTGGCGGGGGTGTTCAGTCGTGAGGATGCGTTAACCCTGGTGGCGAAACGGGGGGCCTTGATGCAGTCGATGCCACCGGGAGCGATGGTGGCTGTGCCTTTGCCGGAACATGAGGTTAAACCGCTATTGGTGGGTACGCCTTTGGAAATTGCGACGGTGAATAGTCCGGTGAATTGTGTGGTGTCGGGGCCTTGTGAGGCGATCGCCGCCTTTGCCGCTCAACTCACAGCCCAGGGGATTGAAGGACAAGTCTTGCAAACTTCCCACGCCTTCCACTCGGCTATGATGGAACCGATTTTGCAACCCTTCCGGGAGGCAGTGCGGGGGGTATCTCTGCATCGGCCCAAGATTCCCTTTGTGTCAAATCTAACGGGGACATGGATCACCCCAGAGGCGGCCATTGATCCGGATTATTATGTACAACAGTTGCGATCGCCCGTCCGGTTTGCCGCTGGGGTTCGCGCCTTTTTTGATGACCCGGATCAAATTTTGCTGGAAATTGGCCCCGGCCGCACCCTCAGCACCCTCGCCAAGCGCCACCCCGACAAACCTCGTGATCAATTAACCTGTACCTCCCTACGCCATCCCCAGGAAACCGAATCGGATCAGGCGTTTTTGCTCAAGTCCTTGGGGGAACTGTGGTTAGCGGGGGTTGAGATCGATTGGACGGCCTATTTTGGTGAAGAACCGCCGCGTCGCGTCCCCTTGCCCACCTATCCCTTTGAACGGCAGCGGTATTGGTTGGAGCCGAAACCGGCCCCGAAAACGGCAATCGCCTACGACGGGAAGAAATCCGATCCGGCCGAGTGGTTCTATCAACCCTCTTGGCAGCGGGTGAATTTACCCCAGCAGGGTCGCCAGCCGCTCCCTAGCCCGATTTTGGCCTTTGTGGCAGCGGACGATCTCCGTCAGCCGCTCCTAGAGAGTGATGCAATGGTGATCACCGTTGCCCTTGGGGACGCATTTCAGGCCCACGATCCCCACACCTACACCCTCAATCCTGCCGAACCCGACGACTACCGCCGCCTGCTCCAAACCCTCCAGGATCAAGACCTCACGCCCCAAGCGATTCTCCACCTTTGGAACGTCACCCCCCAAACGGCGCACCCCCTCAGCCTAGAGAGCGCCGAAACCGCCCAAACCCTGGGGTTTTATAGCCTCCTCTACCTGATTCAAGCCCTAGACGCTCACAACCTCACCCAAAACCTTGATCTTCTGGTTGGGGCGAGCCATCTCCACAGCGTCACGGGTAGCGAAGCCATTGCACCGGAGAAAGCGACGCTGATCGGCGCGGTGCGGGTGATCGGCCATGAGTATCCCAACATCCGCTGTCGTAGCGTCGATGTCGTGCCAGGATCGCGGGGAATTCAGCAGATCCTCCACGAACTCCAGCACCCTTGTACTGCGACCTTGATCGCCTATCGCGGCCCATCTCGCTGGGTGGAAACCTTTGAACCTACACCCCTCGCGCCGCCTAACTTTGACGCGCTGCCGTTCCGTCCCCATGGGGTTTATTTAATTACGGGGGGCATGGGCGGGATGGGTCTGGTGTTTGCGGAATATTTGGCGAAAACGGTACAAGCGAAATTGATTCTGGTGGGGCGATCGCCCCTCCCCGATCGCCCCACCTGGCCCGCTTGGCTGGCCACCCACACCGACACCGACCCCACCAGCCTTAAAATCCGCACAATCCAACGTCTCGAAACCTGGGGCGCAACGGTGTTGATCGTCAGCGCGGATGTGGCCAATCTTGACCAGATGCAAGGCGCGATCGCTCAGTCCCAATGCGGCGCGATCCATGGGGTCATCCATACCGCAGGGGTGGCCGGGGGCGGCGTGATTCCCCTCAAAACGAAGGCGATCGGCGATCGCGTCCTCGCGCCCAAAGTGGCCGGAACGATTATTCTTGACCAGTTGATCCCAGAAGAAGATTTAGATTTTCGGGTACTTTGTTCGTCGTTGGAATCCGTCCTCGGTACGGCGGGGCAACTGGACTACTGCGCCGCGAATAATTTCCTCGATGCCTACGCCCAGGCGAAAACGGCCCAAGGCGGCCCCCTCACCCTCAGCATTAATTGGGATGCTTGGCAGCAGGTGGGGATGGCGGTGAACACGGTGAAATACGGGTTTAATACGAAAATTCGCGAGATTAAAACTCTCAAGCACTATCTTTTTGAGCAGTGCATTGTAGAGGAGCATCGCGAAATTTATCAAGGCACACTTGATCCGGCTGTGCATTGGATGATTGGCGAACATGTGGTGTTAAATCTGCCCAGCTTGGTGGGGACAGCCTATTTAGAATTGGCGCGATCGGCCTATGAATGCCACAGCGGCGAGGCGACGGTAGAGTTACGCGATGTGTATTTCTTGCAGTTCCTGTTTGTCGAGGGCGATCGCAAAGAATTACGGGTGATTTTAAACGTGGGTGATGACCCCATTTCCTTCACCATTCAAACCCTCGATGATGATACAAATCTCTGGGTTGAACACGCCCAAGGAAAGATCATTACTACCCCCAACTCTGAACCCACCCGCTACGATCTTCCCGCCCTCGAAGCCCAGTGCAATCAAGAAATGATCGTACCGGATTTGCAGGCATTACCGGACTACACCCACTACGGCCCCCGGTGGCTCAATAACATTCAATGGCGCAAAGCCAGCGAAGATCATAACCTTGCCTTGATGCAACTGCCGACGGAATTTATTCACGATTTAGAGCAGTATAAATTTCACCCCTCCATGGTGGATACGGCGACCTATGTGGTGGCGGATGTATTGCCCAACGAACTCACCAGTAAACTCTCATTTTTCAAAGAAGACAGCACTTATTTACCCTACTTTTACGAGCGGGTTCAGATTAAAGGAGCCTTACCCCAAACCTTCTATTCCTACACATCGCGGGAACTGCGCGGCCGAGATTGGAGTATTAACCTCTCGTTTATGAATCCCGATGGGCTGGAATTGGTGGCGATTACCAACTACACATTGAAATATACCGATGCGGCCTACAGCATTAAGGAAAACCAAGATGCTCGCCAAGCGAAAAACCGAGCGACCCAAACAACAGAAATTCCCCTAGAGGTGGGGATTTTGCCAGCGGAAGGGGTGGAAAGTTTAACGCGCATTTTGCAGAGTCGGATGCCCCAAATCATCGTCTCAACAGTGGGGCTGAAATACCAACAAAGCCTGTTAAAACCATCCGATTCAGAGGACGACACCGCACCGGAAATGCTGTTTGAGCGGCCTCAGTTGAGCCAAGCTTACGCCGCCCCGACGACGGAAATAGAGAAGGCGATCGCCGCCATTTGGGAGCAGGTATTAGGCATCAAAGGCATCGGCATTTATGATAACTTCTTCGACCTCGGCGGCGACTCGTTAATCATCGTTCAGATCCTTCAAAAACTGCGCCAAACCCTCAGCAGCACCCTGACGATCAACGACTTGCTTAACGCTACTGCGATCGCCGAACTCGCCGCAATCATCGACCCCAACGCAAGCCAACCCTCGACGCAACAACCCCCCTGCCTCGTCAAATTCCGCGACGGTAGCCCCGACGTTGCCCCCCTGTTCATCGTCCACCCCATCGCCGGAACCACCCGCAACTACCTGAACCTGCCCACCTGTCTCCCCCCAGAGCAACCGATCTACGCGATCCAACACCCCAAATGGACAGCCGAAACCCGTCAATTTAGCAACATTCCCGAACTCGCCGCCTACTACCTCGCAGCGGTGCGCCAAGTCCAGCCCCACGGCCCCTATTTTCTTAGCGGCTACAGTGGCGGCGTTTACGCCACCTACGAAATGGCCCAACAGTTGAGGGCAGCGGGTGAAGCGGTCTCCTTCCTCGCCCTGATTGACAAACCCCACTGGGAAACCGCCGCCGATAAACCCAATTGGCAAAACCCCGACTTCGGCAGCGACCTGGAAACGATGGTCTATTACGCCGATCTTCGCACCCCCAAAGCCAACGGCGAAAGTCATCTCAAGGACTATCAAAAACTGAATGGTCTGGATGAACAATTGCCCTATTTTATTGCGCATTCGCCCTGGATTCAAGAGATGATGCCGCCTGATTCTACCCCGGATGAGTGGCGCATTTTTTGGGATGTGTTTGTGAATTTGCGGATCATGAATGTTAATTATGATTTGCAACCCTATGACGGCCCTGCACTCTATATTGCGGCGGAAATTCGGGATATTTATACGGAGCGATTCAATGAAAAACCGTGGTTTGAGTTAATTCCCAAACTTCAGTTTGTCGAAGTACCGGGCGATCATGTGACGATGTGGCATCAACCCCAAATTCAAGTCCTCGCCCAAACCATTGAAAAATACGCCCACACCCAAAACTATCAACCCCAAACGTCCCGCCCCGTCTCACTATCTCGCTCCGTTGAACTCAATGCTGCCCAACTGCTGGCAACAGCACAACAACGCGCTCAACTGGATAATTTTGGTGATGCTACTTTCCACACCGGACTAGAGAAGCTTGTCGAGGCGTTAAATACAGAGGCGGCATTGCATCCCATGGGACAAAATTTTATCCATGAATTGCTCGTACAGTTGTTGGTCAATCGTCTTGAAATTCAAGCAGAATTGCAACGCCATCCCGACATTCTTAACACCCCAATTCAACAACCACTGTTTATTTTTGGCCTCCCTCGGACGGGTTCCACCTATCTCCATAATTTGCTCTGCCAAGACCCGGAGGTGCGCTGGTTAAGGCTTTGGGAGGCCTATCGCCCCTATCCTGCCCCCGATCCTCAAACTTACGCCACTGATCCGCGCATTGCCCAAACCCAAGCCACGTTTAAAAACTACGAATTCTTCACCCCAGAATCCACGGCAATGCATAAGTATGATGCCACTGCACCGGAGGAGTGTGTGTGGTTGTTGCAGAATCATTTTGCCTGTACGAGTTTTAGTTTCTTGACGTGCATTCCATCCTATACGGCTTGGTTAAATGCTCAGGATATGCGGCCGGTGTATGGCTACTATCGTCAGCAGTTACAGCTTTTAGATTGGCGGTTTAACTCCAATCGCTGGGTGCTGAAAAATCCGTTCCATTTGGCAGATTTGGCGGCTCTGAATGCGACGTTCCCCGATGCCCATTTGATCCAAACCCATCGCGATCCGCAGCGGGTGGTTGCGTCTTACTGTCGCTTGATTAAAAATTTACGGCCGGTCTATGGCAATCCTGGTGATGTAGGGGCGATCGCCCAAGAAATTCTGGACATTTTAGCCCATCAAATTGAGGAGGGAATGGAGGCTCGTCATGGGATCGAGGCTGGACGTATTTGTGATGTCGGTTTTAATGATCTGGTGCGTGATCCAATGGGAACGGTGCGGCGAATTTATGATCACTTTGGCTATCGTTTCAGTCCAGAGATGAAAAAGAATCTTCAACGATATATCAAGGATAACCCTCGCTATAAGCATGGTCAGTACACATACTCGTTAGCAGAGTTTGATCTGGATACGGAGCGTGTGATCGAAAAGTTCAAGGGGTATCTTGATATATTTGCGAAGGACATTGCTGTTAAAAATTCATAAAAAATAGAGATTAATCATCATGCAAAAGTTTACAGCTTATATTCCGACTAAACTCCATTTTGGACACCATGCGGCTCAGGATCTCGGTGATCATGCGGCGGAGATTGGTGATCATGCGTTGCTGGTCTATGGCTGTGGTTCGGCGTTCCGCAATGGCAGTTATGCGGATACGGTGGAGCGGCTGCAACGGTGTGAGGTGAAGGTGACGGAGTATGGCGGGATTAAGCCGAATCCCTGTGTGGATGATGTGGATAAGGCGGCGCGGCTGGGTCGGGAGCAGGGGGTGGATATGATTGTTGCCGTCGGGGGTGGGAGTGTGTTGGATTCGGCGAAGGTGATGGCGATTTGTATTGCGGATGGTTGCGATCCTTGGGAGGTGATGGTGCGAAACCATTTGCCCCAGGGGGCGGTACCGATTTTGGCGGTGTTGACGTTGGCGGCGACGGGAACGGAGATGAATCCGGCGGCGGTGATTCAAAATCCGCGCACGAAGCAGAAGTTGGGGTTTCGCCATGAGTTGATGTATCCGGCCCATTCTTATCTAGATCCAAGCTATACGCTGTCAGTACCCAGGAACTATACAGCCTATGGGGTGGTGGATCTGGTGTGTCATTGTTTGGAGGCGTGGTTTGGGGCGGGGGAGGCGACACTTTCCGATCGCTTTACGACGGCAATTATTCAGGAGGCGATCGCCTATGGCCCGGCATTAATGGCAGATATGACGAATTTTGATCTCCGTTCCAAGATTATGTGGGCCGCAACCAATGCGTTAAATAATATGACCATTTATGGGCGCAGTTCCCCCGATTGGGGGGTGCATATTCTCGCCCATACGCTGTCGGTGTTGTATGACACGGCCCACGGTGCGACGCTTTCGATTATCTATCCCGCATGGTTAAAAGTGATGCGCGATCGCGCCCGCGATCGCATTGTAGAATTGGGCGAGGCATTGTTTCAAACCGCCGATGTTGATACAACTATTCGCTGTTTGGAGGACTTTTTCGCGCAGTTGGGGGGGCCGATTCGTTGCCAAGATGTGGGGATTGATCTGCCCTGTAAGCAGGATATTCTTGACCTCATGAATAAAAATCAAGCCCAAGGTTTCAACTACACCCTCTCCACGGCGGAACGTGAGGCGATTCTCGACCAAACCTTTGCAGAAAAGCGGAGTCTGGTGGCTCCAGTTTAACGAAGCTCAGAACGTGGGGGGTGATGGAGACGCGATGACAAATCGCCCTCCGCTCTTCATTTTGTATGCGTGATTCTGCAAAGAATCGTAATATAAAATCCGGTCGTATTCTGGATTTTATATATAGAATAAAAAGTGTTCTATCTTTATTTATACTTTCTGAGTACAACAATCATGAATACTGCTTCAAAATACAGTGAGATTTTTACCCAATATACCCAGATGATTCAATCTCACCTTCCTGATGCTCAAGTTTTTATTAATGATGTCACGGGCAAAGGAAATCACCTCAAAGCCTTAGTGATTTCTGCGGAATTTGTTGGGCAAAACAAGGTTAAGCAACATAAAATGGTTTATGGTGCATTGGAGGAGCATTTACTGTCAAAAGTCATTCACTCTCTAGCGTTAAACACCTATACACCGGAAGGATGGGAAAAAGACCCATTATCTAAAGCGATCGCCACTTCTGCTATTTTTACGAATTATGCTCAGAGTGATGAGTAAAAGTGCAGTGGGTAAATCAGTGGTGTGATTGTTCTAGATTGCAATGTTTGTGAGTTAATGTTCAAATGTTTAGACCTTGGAGCAGCGAAAAATTGCCACCCATGGGCTTGGACAGTGAGGGAATGTGAGATGCGGGTTGCGCTCAAGGTGAATTGCTGACAGGACAAATCCCTTGACAAAACTCGCTCTTCCCTAAATCCCGATGCGTGATACTAACTCAGATCCCAGATAGGCGCGATCGCCTAATTTTTGCAACAAAGGGCCATGAATCCCAAATTTAACCTGAGAGACTGATCCCGCTAAGATTTCAATGCGATCTCGATACCGTCCTAAATCAATCCCTAATAAACTACACAACATGATCTGAGTCGTCATTTGATGGGAAACCACAAGCACATTTCCCTCTGGATATTTTTCTCGAATTTCAGAGAGCACTAACATCGAACGGCTAGCCACTTCAACGGCTCTTTCTCCTTTTTTGGGAGCATACCAAGCGGGATCATTGATCCAGTTCAAATAATTCTTTAAATGATGTTCTTTAACCCATTCCTCACAGTGGTCTTCCCAAACACCAAAATTCATTTCTTGGAGTCCGCCCCGCAATTGCATTTGAACAGCGACGGCATCCGCGAAGGGTTTGGCTGTGGCAAGGGTACATTTCGTGGGACTCACATAGATGCTTTCCCAACGAATTGATTGATAGGCAAGCACAAACGCATTGGCTACTTCTTGACCTTCTGGGGTTAATTCTGGGTTAAGCGCACCACAATAGCGACCTTCTCGGCTATAAATGGTGTCACCATGACATAAAAAGTACAACGTTAAACTCATAACTTTAAAATGTGACATCCGTGATATTTTACCACATCCGTTGATCTGCGAGTTGCCGAATTGAACCTTTGCTCAATGGATCAGCGGGGATAACTTTTCTTCTGTGATTCATGAAATAAATGTTATTATTGATAAAGGCTTTTGCTCCTATTTTTGTTCAGTATTCACGTCGAAGTGCTATAGTAAAACATTAACGCAACCAATGGAAATTAACGCAATGGTTAGTGAGTCACCCGATCACCAGCAAGGACTGACATTAGATCAGCATTTCTCGCTGAATCTTGGCAATGTTTCTCTATTGCCTGCGGTGGGATTTATTAGTCCTCCCGCCTGGTTAGATCCAGCCCCCTATGAATTTACAACGGTGGTGGAAGAACCCGTACTCACTCAGCAGGCGATTCCTTTATTACCTGATTTTGACTTCTCCTTTAATAACCTAGCCTCGGAAATTTTAGCAGAGCAGCTTTGCCTCTGTGCGCGTAGTTTAAAAGCTGCTGGATGCTCTGTGGTGGTGCAAGTAGGTAATCCTTTTGCCTGGGCTAATGTGCAATCAGAAGCTGATGCATGGCGTAGAAATGACCGCATCGCCGCTGCAACTAATTTGCCAACGATTATGACAACTCTGGCGGTTGTTGATGCGTTGCGATCGCACCAGGCCGAGAAAATTGCAATTACGACCACGTTCTATAGTTCAGTTTGGAACAAATACTTTACTGAGTTTATGAAGTTATGTGGCTTTGATGTTGTCCATGGGTCTAACTTTTATCAGCAAGGCTTGGCTCAACCCATTAATGCAGCGGACAAAGAAGAGCACTTTCGCTATATGGATTTGGATAATTCAGTGGATGCAATGTCACATCTGATCAAAGCATCGGTGCAATTCGTTAAGGAGAATGCTCCCGATTGTGAGGCGATCGCCATTGTCGGTACAGGAGCGAGAACCTTAGAGATTTTGTGTGATCTAGAAGCGATCGCCCATTGCCCAGTTGTCCCTGCTGATACAGTTGTCTATTGGTGGGCGGCCCAGCATCTCAACTTAACATTGTTGCCCAATATGGGCCGATTTAGAGACTTAATCTATCAAAAATCTCATTAAGGATTTATTCACAATTTATTCATATTATTCACAAAATTTATTTTGATAATCCCGAAAAAAGGTTAGCAAAAATATATTAACTTTTGTGTCAATCTCGGAGTAAATTTAACCAAAGTTGTTACTATGTATTTGTTTTCAATTTATCTCAAAATCGCACATTTTGCAAGACCAAAAATTTGCCTGTGAAGCGGTTTATCACTCGCTTTTACCCAAGAGCTAAACTAATTCGCAACATTGCGTAACCTTGAAAAATCGAAACTCACCCCATTCAGGAGAATGAAAGTAATTTTATGGTTTCACAAACATCTCAATTAGCAGTATCCTCGATTCGTCCGTTAACTCCGGATGAACTCAGTTTTTATCACGAAAATGGCTACGTTATTGTGCGGAGTTTCTTTAGTGCAGAAGAGATGGAACAGGTGAAGTCAGTCTGTATGTCAGACCCCAACCTGGAAAATGCCCTGAAAAAAGTGATCGATAATGAGGGCAGGACGTGGGGGGCTTCGGTTTGGTCGGGATTGAACCATAGCCTGCTGAGTGTTGTCACTCAAACGACGCGCATGGTTGAGGCAGCGGAGGCTATCACAGGTGAACCCTGTTATTTCATGTATGCCAAAGTGGTCAAAAAGAAACCCTACGATCAAAGTATTGCCCATTGGCATCAGGCTTATCCGGCATGGCATGATGAGGGATGCCCATTCCCCGATCTGTTTGCCACTTGCTCTATTGCCGTGAATCGCAGCACTAAAGACAATGGGTGTTTTCAGGTAATTGCCAAGTCTCACCGATTAGGCCGCGTCGATCATGTCGCTGAAGGTAATGCGAATAAAGTGCGCTGTGAACCGAAACGGCTGGCAAAAATATTGGAGCGTTACAAAGTTATCGATTGTGAAATGGAGCCAGGCGACGCTGTTTTTATGCATGCCAACACCATTCATGGTTCCCAGGAAAATCACACAGGTGATACTCGCATTTTAATGCATTGTCATTATAATGCGATGGTTAATCGACCTGATCATGGGAATACTTATGTACATTCTAATGAGCCTGTCCAGAAACTGCCGGATTCTGCCATTCAGGATGGTCTTTATACCTCCGGCTTTGAAAATGACAGCCAGGGGTGGAACTGGTATAACGAAGAGCCTGAAGATTATGCTCAACAATAAGTTATAGGGAATCTCCTTAATTAGATTGTGTAAAGTGGTAGGTGATGTAGGGGCAAAAAAATTAAAAATTTTCGCCCCTATGCCGATTGGCGATCGCCGACCGATCAACGCAACAACCGGATTTCAGAGCAGAATAATACCCAAGCTGTTAGTATCGATGAATACAGTTTTGCAAGACCAATGACGAGGGATTGACAAAAGTTGTTGACCAAAGTTATTGTCAAAACCGTTAGGGACATATTACGGACTTCTGTAGGGATCAAAAAAACGAGTGCAGGAAAAAACTGGCAACAGCAATAGTGTTTCGTTTTTTCGGGAGGCGGCTCCCTATATTCAGGGTCATCGCGGCAAAACCTTTGTCATTGCCTTTGCTGGGGAAGTTTTGGCTAGCCCCCAATTTCCCCAAATCATGCGGGACTTGGCGATCATCTCCAGCCTAGGGGTGAAACTGGTGCTCGTCCACGGTACACGCCCCCAAATTGATGAACGCCTCCACCACACCAACACCCCTATCCAGATCCACAAAGGCATTCGTGTCACCGACCTTCCTACGCTTCTGGCGGCCCAAGAAGCAATCGGTTTCCTGCGGATTCGCATCGAAAATCAACTCACCCATATTCTCAATCAGCCCTTTGTGTCTAGTGATGGCCTGGGAATTATTTCTGGTAACTTTATTACTGCCCGACCGATGGGCATTCATGACGGTGTAGATTATCGATTTACTGGCATTATTCGCCGGATTAACCATGAGTTAATCCAGCGACAACTGGATGCCAATAATATTGTGCTGCTGTCTCCTATGGGCTATTCCCCCACCGGAGAAGCCTACAATCTTCGCTATGAACATGTGGCGATTGTTGCGGCTAAAGCCCTCACGGTGGATAAGTTAATTTTCCTGAGTCACCAAGCTGTTAATATTCCCCGCAAGCTGACCCTCGACGAAGCCCAAACCTATCAACATGAGTTCATTCTCCCCGCTATTGAGGCTCTAGATTCTGGTGTTGATCGCGTTCATCTGATTGATGCTCAGATTGATGGGGCGCTCCTGCTGGAAATCTACACCCGCGATGGTGTGGGGAGTATGATCTCGGCGGACAAGTTTGAACAGATGCGCAGGGCTACCGTTGAGGATATCAGTAGCATTTTGAGCTTGATTCATCCCTTGGAACAGAAAGGAACGTTGGTGAAGCGATCGCGGGAACATTTGGAAATGGAGATCCATAATTTCCATGTGGTTACTCGCGATGATCAAGTGATTGCCTGTGCTGCTCTGTACAACACCGATGATGATCAGATTAGTGAATTAGCCTGTTTTGTCGTGCATCCGGATTATCGCGGTTATCAACGGGGTGATAAATTGCTCGAATATATCACCCAACTCGCCCAACAACAGGGCAAAACAAAATTATTAGCCCTGACAACACAGACGACGGATTGGTTTCGTGAACGTGGATTTATCAAGGGTAGTATTGATCAATTACCTCCGAATAAAAAAACGCTATACAACTATCAGCGTAATTCGCAAGTGTTGTTCAAAAAAATCACCCTATAATTTTCTGAATTTCTATGAATTTTTGCCGGGGTTGGGTTCGCTTCAAGGAGTGGCATGATGTTTAGGTTTGAAGTGGTCACGGTTGATGGGCTGGGCCGGCCTTGTCGTTGTACCGAAGGTTGGGCAGAATCTCGTTACGATCGCCTAACGCCGGATGTAGTCTTGGAAATGGTGCGCATTCCGGGGGGGAGGTTTACAATGGGTTCTCCGGAAACTGAGGCGGGTCGCACCTGGTATCAAGTTTGGGATCAATCCCTTGCGGGTCTGAATATTGAGGGGCCAGAGCATGAGGTGCAGGTGTCGGAGTTTTGGCTGGGCAAGTATCCGGTAACGCAGGCGCAGTGGCGGGTGGTGGCGGGGTTGCCGATGGTGAATGGCCCCCTCAATCCGGAACCCTCCCATTTCCGGGGGGACGATCGCCCCGTTGAACAGGTATCTTGGTACGAAGCGATGGAGTTTTGCGATCGCCTCTCTCAGTACAGCCAACAACAATATCGTTTACCCACAGAAGCAGAATGGGAATATGCCTGTCGAGCGGGGACAACCACGCCTTTCCATTACGGGCCAACGATCACCCCTGATCTGGCCAACTATGCCCCCATCGCCGGGGAGCATCAGGGCTACCACTGGTCAGGGGCCTATGGGGATGGCCCCCAAGGCTGCTATCGCCAGGCCACAACGGCGGTCGGCTCCTTCCCCCCCAATGGCTTTGGCCTCTACGATCTCCACGGCAATGTCTGGGAATGGTGTTTCGATGATTGGCATCCGGGTTATGAGGGTGCGCCGAGGGATGGTAGCGCTTGGCGATCGCCCGATGGCGAAAAACGCATTTTACGGGGCGGTTCTTGGTACTTTTTCCCCGACCTATGCCGATCGGCGTTTCGCAACCGACGGACTCCGGAGACCCGGTTAAATCGGACGGGGTTTCGCCTTGCGGGAAATGGGGCCGCTGATGCGGCTACGGCATTTTTTAACGAGCAAGCGGGCTAAATTTCAACCCGCTCTAGGGCAGCACCTTGCATAAAAATCGCGCCCTTCCCCTAGATATCTATATCAGATCCAGGGAGGGAAAGACGATGTTAATCGCTTTTTTCGGTGGGCTATTGAATCGGGGCGGTGGGCGGAAGCCTTGCCCCCGTGATTTTTTGTGCTGTTGGGAGGGGGAGGCGATCGCCCAAACCGATCTTTACCCTCACCGATCAGGGCGGGTGAAGTTTGGCGGGACGGAGTGGTTTGCCCGTTGCCAAGGTCAGGGGATGGTGGCAGCGGGAACGGTGGTGCGGGTGGTGGGTCGGGTGAAGGTGACGCTCCTTGTCGAATTGTTACCGGAGGAGCCAGAGTCTGCATAAAAACGGGGGCGGCTTCCTATAGAAGGAGTGAGGAAAAAGCAGTGAGGAGTGGGAGATGGGGATAGCTTGCGGCGAACTTTACAAAGGGGGTGAAGCAGGCAGAGAACTTTATGGGAACTTCATGAAAGGAGATCAGTCAACTGTGGGCATTGGGGCGAGCTTCATGGAAACTTTACAAAACTGGAAAATTTGGCTGATTTTCTTTACCAAATCTTGTTGGAGTTACCGGAATTAAACTGATATAGTAATTTGCATCTTCAGGGAATTCATTTAAACCTTGTAAGTAACAGGGAGATCCTCCCTAGCCCTTCTTCAGTAAGAGGGGATGGATCAACGTTAGTCTTTTTTTTCAGGCATCTACCATGGCTAAATCACGGCGTTCTTCCCAATTCAAAGCGTTTATCCTTGAGCCAATTTTGACCCCCAGTAGCTTTATTGATACAGGGGTTGACGAAGTAGATGAAGGCTTAGGAGATTATCCTGTGCCTTCAACAGAGGTGGATGAAGTTGAAGTGCCGGAGCCGGTTGAGCCTCAAGAATCCACTGAGGCTGTGGAGGTTGTGCCTGAGGAAATAGCAGGTTCCGGGCTAGGAGATGAGATTGAAATCATTGACTATATTGATCCGCTATTTTTGACGGAATCCGTCGATCCCAATGTTGGGGTTTTTACGGTGGATGATTCGGGTTATGTGAGCATTGATTATTTGTTTGATGGTGGGAAGTATAGCCAAGGGGAATTGGCAATTTTCAGCCTGGAAGGGATGACGGAGGAGCCGGGAAGCCAAGCTTTTATCCAGGAGGCAGCACGGCGGGCGTTGTCGAATTCTGAACTAGGTTATGTGGTGATTTCCGATGCGACGGATGGGGCAAGGTTTAGCAATACCGCTGGGACAGATTTTAACGGCGGGATCTATCGTGGGGTGCGGACGTTCCAAATGAATGGGGGCGATCGCTTCGGTTTCATGTTGGCCCCCAACCACTCCATCCAGCAGGTTTATGATGGAGAAGCATGGCGGCCGATTTTCTCAATGGCGACAGCCAACCCCGATGATCATTTCCAGTTTGGGCAAATTGCAGATGTGACTGGGGATGGCAGTGTTTATACGATGGAGGATATCAATCTCAGCAATAGCAAATCTGACCGAGATTACAATGATCTGATCTTCCAAGTGCGGGGAGCGACGGCGAAAGCCCCCTTAATGGATGAGGTGATGGCCAGTGGAGCAAAAGATTGGCGCAGTAGTGCAATGGGTCAAGCTCTGTTGGAATATGCCCAAGGTTATACAGATCAAGTTGATTACTCTGTAGATCCTTTAAATCCAACACAAAAGTTTCAGCCCTTCGTGGGGATCATTGATGTAGGTTTTGCTGCTAATAGCCCTGATCTTGACTACAGCAACATCATTCTAGGCCGGGATTGGATTGATGGCGATGATAATCCCTTGCTTGATGCAGGAGAAAGCAACGAACAAGGCACACAAATTTTAGAGATTATCGCAGCCAAAAGAGATGATAACATTGGCATTAATGGTATAAATCCAGATGCACAGATCTGGTTAGGCCGTGCGATAAATTCAGAGGAATGGGCAAATTCTTTAGTGGAATTTGTTGATGCAGCTTTTGAATCGGGGCAACCCCATGGTGTCGTGAATTTGAGTTTGGACTTCACTGAGATTGATACCGATGGGAATGTGATCACTCGCTATGAATTAACACCCATCGAGCGGGCAGCGATCAAGTATGCCCAACAGCATCATGTATTACTGGTTGTTGCAGCCGGTGATGATGGCGGCGCGATCTCAGCTTTAGGTCAAGCTTCTCAAGAATTTGACAATATTCTTACTGTTGGTGCAGCAGAGCAATTTGATCCGAATACGTCGGTTTGGAAAGGTGCAGGCCGGGCAGGTTATTCCAACTATGGCCCTGGTCTGGATTTGATGGCCTATGGCAGAACTGAAGAAAATCCTGATGCGATCGCTGGAACTTCGGTAGCGGCTGCAAAGGTGACAGGGGCAGTGTCCCAGGTGTGGGCAGCGAATCCAGAGTTAAGTTACCGTCAGGTGATTGAGCTTTTGAAGCAAACTGCCACAGATTTAGGCGAAACGGGTTTTGATTTAGAAACAGCGGCAGGTTTGCTGAATACCATGGCAGCGGTGCAGTTGGCAAAAGCAGGGAAAACAAACTTTAATATTGTCAATCGTAATATTGAAAACGATGTCAAGGAAGATGAAGAGCGCAAAATTGCCTTAGGATTACCCGACTTAGTTTGGTCTGCGCTTCAACGAGCCGAAGATCTAAACAATTATGATTCATTAGATTTGGCATCAACCCAAGAATGGGTTATTAAGTTAAGCTCTGCTGAATATATTCAAGAACTAAGTGAGATTTTCGATATAAAATTACTAGGTGTTACTGGATACATTCCCAATACCTATGTCTTTCAATTTCCTGGTGATCTATCGCCTCAAGAGATACAAGATAAATTACGATTATTGGAAAATGTTCAATTTGCCTATCCACTTGTTGCTTCTCAAAAAGAGTCTCGATTTACTCCTAATGATTCGTTCTTTTCTGAACAGTGGCATTTGAAAAACAATAGCCAAACAGGTGGTACTGCTGGACAAGATATAAATGTTAGTGCTGTATGGGAAGCCGGGTTAACAGGGCAGAATGTGGTCATTGGAATTGTTGATGATGGTCTCCAGCATGCCCATCCAGATTTACAACCGAATTATCGTCCTGATTTAAGTCGAGACTTTAGTGAAAAACTAGAAGAGTTTGGTGCGTATGATCATGATCCTGCACCTACGACTCCTGGGCAATATCATGGTACTGCTGTTGCCGGCGTAGCTGCGGCCAAAGGAAATAATGAAATTGGGATTACCGGTGTAGCTCCCAACGCATTTTTAGCGGGACTACGATTAACTGCAAAGCCTACTGATGATTTGATGGAAGCCGATGCACTTTCTTACTTGAAAAATAGTATTCATATCTACAATAATAGTTGGGGGCCTCCGGACACTGGAAACATCAAAAAAGCACCTGGCCTTTTGGCAGCCGAGGCTCTAAAACTTGGAGTCACACAAGGAAGACAAGGACTGGGAAATATTTATGTCTGGGCTGGAGGAAATGGACAGCAACAAAAAGACAATGTAAATTATGATGGTTATGCCAGTTCTCGGTATACTATTGCTGTTGCTGCCATTGATCACAATGGAAAACAGACTCTTTATAGTGAACCTGGAGCTTCGCTATTAGTTTCTGGTTATTCGAGCGGTACTACCTCAGGGATAAATACCACAGATTTATTGGGTGCTGAAGGTGGGAGTACGGGTGACTACAATAATAGTTTTGGCGGTACTTCTGCCGCTGCTTCGCTCGTTTCTGGTGTGATTGCTTTGATGCTAGAAGCTAACCCAAGTCTAACTTGGCGAGATGTTCAAAAAATCTTGATTGATACAGCAAAGCGTAATGATCCTAGTGATCTAGATTGGAAATTAAATGGTGGTGGATATTGGGTTAATCATAAGTATGGATTTGGGGCTGTTGATGCAAATGCAGCAGTTACATTAGCCAAAAATTGGCAACCTTTAGGAACAGAAGTTGCGATTAGTTCTGAATTAAAAGATGTTAAAAAACTTATTCCTGATAATAACGGGAAGAGTGTGTTTTCATCAATTAACATTGTTGAAGATATAACAATTGAAACGGTGGAGGTTATTTTTGATGCTGACCATGCTAATCGCGGAGATTTAGAGGTTCGCTTAATATCTCCTGATGGCACTGTATCCACTTTAGCAGAACATCATCCTGATACAGGAGATAATTATACCAACTGGATGTTTACATCTACCCGTCATTGGGGAGAATCTTCGCAAGGAGAATGGAGGCTACAAGTACGCGATCGCAAAACTTTGAAAACAGGATACTGGGATTCCTGGAAGCTTAATTTTTATGGTACTGAACCCACCGTTAATCTTGAAGCAACTGTTCCTAATATTTCTGAAGGAGAAACCGGGGAATTTACTGTAACTCGAACGGGAAATACGAAAAATCCTTTAACAATTAATTATCAATTTGGTCAGTCTATTCATTGGTCAGAACCTTTAGCCACGAATAACAAAGACTTTGCATTTTTACCGGGTACAGTTACCATTCCCGCAGGGAGTTCATCTGTAAAAATACCCATCCCTACTATTGATGATCAAGAGGTTGAATGGACTGAAGCAGTAACGCTAAATTTAACCAAGGGTGATGGCTATGAGCTTGGCTCACAGGGTGGAGCTACGGTCAGGATTTTTGATAATGAAAAACCACGGGTTCAGTTATATGCAGAGTGGAGAGCTGCACAACCGGATGAAAATTATGACAGTAACTATGTTTCTGAATCGGGTAATGAAGGAGATTTCGTATTTCGTCGGCTAGGAGACATTCGTGAAGCATTAACTGTCACTTACTCGATGACTGGTACAGCAATCAATGGAGTTGATTATGAGTATCTTCCAGGCTCTATTACATTTTTGCCAGGAATGAAAAATGCTTTACCTAATGTTGTGGCTGGTAATTCTTTCGTTGTTGCTAATGATGCAAAAGTATTACGATTCATTCCCAGTGATGATGATGAGGTTGAAGGTGAAGAGACAGCAATTTTGACGATTAATCCTAGTTCTGACTATGATATTCTTGCCGGATGGGGTAGCCGAACAACGACCATTTGGGATAATGATGATAAACCAACAGTCGAAATGTTTGCCTCTAAACCCTATGCCTCGGAATATGGTAATCCTGGTCAAATGACGATTAGCCGTACTGGTGATACTAGCCAACCTCTAACCGTACATTATTGGGAACGTGACTGGTGGGCTAAAGCAACTGCTGGTCAAGATTATCAAATAATTTCAGGAACAACTATAATCCCCGCAACAGGAGACCCTAAAGCAGTTAGTTATACTGATGGAACAATCATTATTCCGGCAGGAAAATCATCTGTAAATATTGATATTATTCCTATCGATGACAATATTGTAGAAACCAATGAAACTGTTCGATTTTTTCTCAGATCCAGTCCAGACTATGCCATTGGAAAGCGCGAAATAGGGGTTGTCAATATTGCTGATAACGATACACCTAAAATTGAATGGCAGCGCCAAATTGGAACATCCGGCTATGACTATTCCGATTCTGTGACTTTGGACAAACTTGGTAATGTTTATATTGCAGGTCGTACATCTGGCAATTTAGCAGGATCTAATCTTGGTTCCTATGATGCCTGGTTAGCCAAGTATGATGCCGCTGGAACGGAACTGTGGAAACAACAGCTTGGTACTTCCGGATACGATGCTGCCAAGAAAGTCATTACTGACAGTGATGGCAATACTTATATTTCTGGATTGACTGACGGTTCGTTTGATGGCAATGTGGCTAGTCGTGATGCCTGGCTTGCTAAATATGGTGCTAATGGTGATCTAATTTGGCGTAAGAAATTACCAGCGGATTATGATATTTCTAATGGTTCATTAACTTGGGGAAAAGATGGTAGTCTTTACCTTGCTGGTTTAACTCATGGTAATTTAGCGGGAACAACTCAAGGTAATGGAGATGCTTGGGTGGCTAAATATGATACCAATGGGAACCAGCAATGGGTGCGACAACTCGGCACATCTCAAGAAGATGAAGCCAAAGGAGTTGCCATTGATTCTCAAGGTTCTGTTTACATCACTGGACAAACCAAGGGAGCTTTAGGAGAAGTGAATCAAGGGAATGCTGATGCTTGGATTGCTAAGTATAGCGATGAAGGACTTTTGCTCTGGAAGCAACAGATGGGAACTCAATCTGAAGATATTTCTAACGGCATTTCCATCGACAGTAATGATAATATCTACATTGCTGGAAATACCCGTAATAAGCTAGGCGATCCTTTCACAGGTGATCCCAATGAGTTGGGAGACGCTGACCTCCGATGGAAGGCTATCCATGGTGATAAGTCTGGATTAGGTGGAACTTATTATGGCAATGCTGATGCTTGGGTAGCGCAATACGATAGCAACGGAAATTTAAATTGGAAACGACAGCTAGGTACTGCACAGTATGACTCTGCTTCTGCTGTCTCTTCTGACCAATTAGGTAATGTTTACATCACTGGAAAAACTCAAAGCAAATTGGGTAAACAATATGCAGGAGGTGATGATATTTGGGTCGCTAAATATAATCAAAATGGTGCTCTGCAATGGATTCAGCAGTTAGGAACAGTAGGCAATGATGTTTCTAATGGTATTGTAGCGGGTAGCACCGGCCTTTACCTTACTGGCTCTACGGCTGGTAGTTTATCTGGTACAAGTAAAGGAGGAGATGACGCATGGTTGATCAAGCTATCTTAATCCGGTGCAAGAGCGAAAAACTTTTCGCCCCTACAATGCACTATCTGAATTAAGCAGATTTTATGTGGTCATGAAATCTTCCCAATCTATACTTCAGATTCACTTGTCTTAATTCTCTGTTTTTAATACTTACCATGGCTAAATCACGGCGTTCTTCCCAATTTAAAGTGTTCATCCTTGAACCCATCTTGACCCCCAGTAGTTTTATTGATACAGGGGTTGATGAGGTACATGATGGGGTAGATGCAGGTTTAGAAGTCTATGATTTGCCCACTGATACAGTTGAAATACTGGAGCCGGTTGAGCCTCAAGAATCTACTGAGGCTGTGGAGGTTGTGCCTGAGGAAATGACAGTTTCTGGGCTAGAGCGTGAAATTGAAATTATTGACTATATTGATCCATTATTTTTGACTGAATCCGTCGATCCCAATGTTGGGGTTTTTACGGTGGATGATTCGAGTTATGTGAGTATTGATTATTTGTTTGATGGCGGGAAGTATAGCCAAGGGGAATTGGCGATTTTTAGCCTGGAGGGGATGACGGAGGAGCCAGGAAGCCAGGCTTTTATCCAGGAGGCAGCCCGGCGGGTGTTATCCAATTCTTCTCTCGGTCATGTGGTGATTTCTGATGCGACGGATGGGGCGTTATTCTCGACAACCACTAGCGTTGATGTTAATACCGGGGAATATCAGGGTATTCAGCATTTTAAGATGAATGCGGGCGATCGCTTTGCTTTCATATTTTCCCCTAACCATTCAATCCAGCAGGTTTACGATGGCGAAGCGTGGCGGCCGCTCTTTTCCATGGCAATAGCTAATCGCGATCAAGTGTTCCAGGTTGGCGAGATTAATGATATTGCCAGCGAGGGGATGGTGTTGGCGTTTGAGGATATCAGTGTTGCCGGGGGTCGTTCGGATCGGGATTATAATGATTTGATCTTGCACGTTCGGGGGGCAACGGGTGACGGGCCGGCGGTGGAGGATGTGATTGCTGAGGGTCGGAATATTGAGCGGGGTTTGCCTTGGGCTGAAATTGTCGATTATTTGGGTGATCCCCCGGTTTTGGAGTTGCCGGTGCTGGGGGCCAATGTCATCTATAGCGATCGCTTTTTCAACCCCACGGAATCCTTTAGCTTGATCGGTATGGTGGATCGGGTGGATGCAGTAGATCGGGTTGAGGTGTGGGTGAAGGGGTTTGGTGAGAAATGGCGGCCTTTAGGGAATGTGGAGGATTTTAGTGCCGAGGGTCATTATCGGTTTGAGCATCGTGATCCCCTGGATGCAGGTCATTATGAGGTGAAGGCGATCGCCTTTTATCCAGGCGGTGAAGCAGAAGCAATAACTCCCATTACAGTATTGTCTTTAGATAAGGGGGTAGAGTTAAGTGATCAGGTGAAAGCAGCTTTATTGTCCTCTGTAGATTTAAGCAGTTATGATCCGTCTGTATTAGCACAGACAACGGATTGGGTGGTAAGCGTGCGATCGGATACAGATTTAGAAGCGTTAGCAACACAGTTAGGTATAGCAGGATTTGAACCGACAGGAATTTTAGCAAATACTTACCGAGTGGATTTTGGTTCTAATTTATCTGCAACAGAAGTCCAAGCGTTACTTCATGGAATTGATGGTATTGAGTATGGTTTGCCATTAATTGAACATCAAGTTAATTATTACTCTCCTACTAATGATCCATTAGTGAATAATCAATGGTATCTCAATCAAGGAGGTATTGCTCATACTTGGACAAACCATGGTGTTTCTGGCCAAGGAATTACAATGGGAATTGTTGATAGTGGATTTTTAACAAATCATCCTGATTTGGCGGGTAATTATCGTACTGATCTCAGTTGGAACTATGATGAAAATAACAATAATCCTTCTTCAGCTTATAAGGAAACTCTAGCAATATACAAAGATCATCCTTATATGAATTTTACAATCGTTGATTCACAGCCCCAAACCATACACGCCAATAGTGATAATTTTTATCAATTGTCCTCTGGTAAAGTATCTGGCAAGGTTCAAAATGCAGTCCTGAATTTTACTTTGCAGCACCAGGCACAGAACTCAATTGAGTTGTTCTTATATCAATACAATACAAATGGTAGCCTTTCGGAACATTATGCTACTGTTTCATTACCATCAGGTGGAAATATTAATACAGGCAGCTATAGTATTGATTTAACAGAGAAAGTCAAAGGTTGGTCAGCCGAAAAACCATGGGGCGTTTATATCAAAGACTTAAATCCTAATGATACGAAAAGTGGCATTTTGGATGACCTATCGCTTGATATTATCACGTTCAATGATCATGGTACAGCAGTTGCGGGAATTGCCACTGCTGTAGGCAATAATAGTATTGGAATTACAGGTGTAGCTCCTAATGCACAATGGGCAGGAATTCGAGTAGGTACAAATATCACAGATTTAACGCTTAAAAATGCTTTAACTCATCAATTAGATAATATTGATCTTTACAGTAGTAGCTGGGGATTAGGATTATTTACACATTCTTTTTTAGCTCTGCAAGCATTAGAACAGGCAGCACGTACCCATGGAACCCCTTACATTTTTTCCGGAGGCAATAAACGGGATCAAGGCTACAACGTTAACTATGGAGCGTTTGCCAATTCTTCCTATACGATTGCAGTAGGGGCAGTAGACCATACTGGAAAAGTAGCAGACTATAGCGCACCGGGATCATCTTTGTTCATTTCCGCTTATTCATCAGGATCTGGTAAGGGAATGACAACAACCGATGTGGATGGGACTTATCGCAACAATTTTGGAGGAACGTCAGCAGCGGCTCCAGTAGTTTCAGGGGTAGTAGCATTGTTGATGGAGGCAAATCCTGATTTAAATTGGCGAGATATTCAGCATATTTTGGCGCGATCAGCGGATCGAACGGCGATTAATGATCCCAATGCTCAATGGTCGGGTTCGGAGGGGGACGCAATCCGCCATAGTCATGATTATGGGTTTGGTTTAGTTAATCCAGTCAAAGCATTAAGCTTGGCAAAAAGTTGGGAGCCTTTACCTCCTGTAGTGACAATTAGTGGGGGGCTAGTTATTGAAAATAAAAAAATTGAGTATGATACTCTAGTTTCTTCAAAAATCATGATTGATCAACAAATAAAAGTAGAGTCTGTAGAAGTTTTACTGAATTTTGATCATGAATATTTGGGCGATTTGGAAATTGTGCTGATTTCCCCTAGTGGAGAGCGTTCTATTTTAACAGAGCAACATGGTGGAGCAGATGCAAGTAAACGTTATGCACAAGGACAAAAATATTTTTGGCCGTTTTCTTCATTCCACCATTGGGGAGAGTTATCCAAAGGAGAATGGAAGTTAGAAATTTTGGATAAGGATTATGATTCAGATGGTTTTTTGCGAACTTCAGAGATTCGCATTAAAGGTATAGAACTCACTCCGCGTACTGTTGGTGAAAATTTTCAAGTAGCTAGGCATGAAAACATCATTAATCAAAACATTACACCCTTAAGTAATGGTAATTTTCTAGTGTCTTGGCTTGGAGATTATTACGATTATGCACAAGATGATTATAAAAATGTAGTTGGTCGGCAAATTTATAACAATAAGGGTCAGCCTATTGGACAAGAACTATACACTTCGTTTTTCCCTTGGGATGAAGATCATCTCCTAGATGCTGTACCCCTTGAAGATGGTGGCTTTTTAGTTGTTAAACAAAAAGGATTGGATTTAGAATCGTCTATTTTTGTCCAAAGGTATGATCAACATGGAGAAAAAGTTGATAATGAACTCAAAATAAATTCATTGGATGGGGCATCGTATCCATCAATTGTCATATCTGATAGTGGTGAGTTTTTAATTATCTGGGATCAAAATCTCGGCAAACGTGGAAGAAAGTATGATTCTCAGGGTAATCCTATTGGTGAAGAATTGATAATTCAAGGATCTGAGCCAATTGCATTTTTAGAAAATAATAGGCTTATTTCTACTTGGGTTGAAGGTGGTGTGAATAGTGACTCAAGCAATATTTATGGTCAAATATATGATCATAACTTGAATCCCGTCAACTCAGAATTTACGATTAACACAAGCTTATTAAGTGATCGAGTTAAAAGCTCACTACTGCAATCAACAAGCTATGATTTTACAATTTCTTGGTTTTCTGAGAATCAAGATCATTTCAATCTTTATTTACAAAAATATGATTATGAAGGTAATCCTATCGGTGAAGAATTATTTGTTGATACATATATGTCTGTGAGTCAAAATGAAGAATATTATCCCCAAATCACTTCTTTAGATAATGGTGATTTTATTGTGACATCAATTTCTACACATGATAATAAATATAAGCTTTATGGACAAAGATATAGCAAGCAAGGTGAAAAGCTCGGTAAAAAATTCTTAATTAATACAAGAGAATCACAATCCGAAGTATATGATTATGGTAATTTTTCGGAAAAAAATATCAATAAATTTGTGACAGCTTCAAAAAATGGTAAAATTCTTAGTACGTGGGGAACATCAATTACGTTTACTGCCGATCCTGAATACTATGGGGTAAATCGAGACCTTGATTCCGGCGATATTAATCCCTTGGATAATCGTCTTTATGCTCAAATTTTTTCAATTCCTTAAGGTGATTTTAAGCCTGTACATTATCAAAAAAGGAGACAATAACCATCATGGTATTTTGGACGATTCAAAAACAATCTTATAAGCAAACAGAAGGACTCTTTTTGAATCCTATTAGTAGTGGATTTTTAGAGATTCCTAACTCTAATCCCTCCCAAAAAGTTTCTTACTTATGGTGGAGACATGATAAAAATAGTCCCACAATTACTGGACATTCATGGTGGGAAAATACTCCGTTGCCTGAAACCAGAACTGATGAACTTTTAGGATTAAGAGATCTAGTTTTTTTGAAATTCTTGTCTGGTGAAACTAATTACAACTACTACCTCATTTTTGCCAACACAGAACCCAATATTTTTAAATCTGAATATCAAACACCAAGTACAACGTACTCCTATCTAGAAAATGCCTATAATCCGAGCCGCCTTGAATACTTCAGAGAATTCGTCAAACCCCAATACCAAAACCTAACCCCAGAACGCACCCAAAAGTTTCGCGAAAGCCAAGAAACCCAAATCCGCGAACTCCTCTACATCACTAACTATCAATGCTGTGAATGTGAAACTCCCGCCGCCTCCTGCCCACCCAAAAAAGTCCCCGAATCTACTCCCACCGCTAGCCTCCTACTCTTGGGCATCTTCGGCATCATCATCCTGCTCAAACGCAACCTCAAACCCACCAAAACAAAACTTTCCTAACTTCACCCTCCCCCATTGCCAAGCTCAATTTGACAAACCCTTACCCAATCCCGAAACTGCTTCATCACCCGATTCCGCCCCAAAACCTTACTTTCTGCCAAATATAAAGGAATGGCAGCTTTCAACGCCAATCCTGGAAAAAGAGGACTTTTCTCGACTTCCTGATATCCATCCCCCACCAAAACATTGATCTGTAAAACTCCCCCCTCAAACCGCCATAACTCCGGCACGCCCAATGCTGCATAAAGTGCCGGAGCAGTGCGCGAAGTAATGTCAATTTCAATCACCAGATCCGGCGGCGGATCAACCGTTAAATCAAGGCGCGATTTGCCGCGAATGTCCGGCTCATGGTCAATATAAAAACATTGATCCGGCTCCACCCCTTGAGCCATCGGCTTCTTAAACGTCGTTGACCCCAAACTGCGAAACTCTAGATCAAACGCTTCCAGTAAAATCTTCACCAAATTCCCGATAATTTCCTTATTATCCTCATGTTCCGGCAACGGAGTCATAATCTCTAACTGTCCCTGATCATAGGTTAAGCGGGAACTGCGATGTTCCCCTAAATCCGCTAAAATTGCCTCAAATTCCCCCCAACTGACATCTTCTAAAATCACCCGCGCCCCCGGTGGCACCTGAATTTTACGGAGTTCGACAAACATAATTATTTTTACAATAAAACTGCTTCAATTATAGAAAGTTTGGTCGCCCTTGCCCCCATGCCCAAAATCCCCGCCCTGCTGCTCACCCTGACTGCCGCCCTCCTCCCCCTCCCCGTCGCTGCCCAAGTCATCGGAACCTTCGGCACAGTCGTCAACGGAACCTACGATATTAGCGGCGGCCAACCGGCAGGCAGTAACCTATTTCATAGCTTTTTAGACTTTTCCCCCCAAAATAATCCCGTCACCTTCCTCAATGATCCCAGTTTGACCAATATCTTTGTACGAGTTTTGGGGACAAATCCTTCCGTGATTAATGGAGCGATCGCCACCTCCAACCCCGCTAACCTCTTCCTCCTCAACCCCAACGGCATCACCTTTGGCAACAACGCCCGCCTCAACCTCAATGGCTCCTTTATCGCCAGCACCGCCCACAGCCTGATCTTCCCCGATGGCCGGGAATTTTCCACCCTCAACACCACCGCCACCGACCTACTCTCCGTTCAAGTCCCCATCGGCCTCCGCTTTGCCCAAACCGCCGCCGGAATCATGTTAACGGGCAATGGTGCAGTCATCCCCAATGGCCCCAATGAATCCCGTATCTCTCTCACGGGTTGCCATGCATTGTGCCAATCATCCCTCACCGCCGCCGCCAACCAAGCCATTACCCTCCTCGGTGGCCCCGTCACCCTTGATGGGGGCAACCTCCTCGCTCCCAATGGCCGCCTTGCCGTCGGCAGCGTTGGGGCGGGGCAAATCGTGGGATTGAACCCCGATTTCAGCCTTAATTATGGCGGCGTGACCGCGTTTCAAGATATTCGCCTCTTTAATCGCGCCTCCATTGATAGCAGTGGTGTGCGGGGGGGCGCGATCCAAGTGCAAGGGCGAAATTTGGATCTGAGTGGGGGAGGGGCGATCGCCTCCATCACCACTGGAGCCAACACCACCGGCCAAACCCTACAGATCAACGCCACCGGCACAATCCGCCTCGATAGCAGCAGCAGTCCGATTAGCCGCATTTTCACCGAAGCTAACGCCACGGGGGGCATCGGTGGCAATATCGCCATCAATACCGGCCAACTCTTGGCCACGGGCGGGGGAGAAGTGAGCGCCAGGGTGGCGAATTTGGGGGGGCGATCGGGAGATCTCACCATCACCGGCCAACAAATGACGATCCAAGGGGTCAGTCCCGGCGGAGTCCGCAGCACCGTCGCCATTGCCCATGGTGCATCGACGGGCCAAGGCGGCACAGCGACCATCAATGTGGCCAACATCAACCTGGATGATCAAGGCCAAATCCTCGCCCGCACCACCTCCAACGGCAATGCGGGCAATATCGTTATTAACAGCAACAGCCTCACCATGGCGCGGGAAAGCACGATTCGCAGCAGTGCCGAACGCTTCAGCGGCAATGGGGGCAACATCACCATCAACAGCCAAACCCTTAACCTCAACTCCGGCGCACAGATCACCACCTCCACCCTCGCCGCTGGCAATGCCGGTACATTGCGCATCAAAGCAGCGGATATTTTCCTCACAGGCGGCAGCACCAACCCCACCAGCCTCACCGCCAACGTCGCCAGCCCCACCGCCACCGGCTCCGGCGGCCGCCTCACCCTCGAAACCCAACGCCTCACCCTCAACAACGGAGCGCAAATCTCCACAGGAACCTTTGGGGTCGGGAATGGTAGTGATACGAGCATTACGGCCAGTGAATCGATCGCCATTAATGGTCTAGGCAAAAACCCAGCCGGAAAAACATTTTTCAGCGGCATTTTTACCCAAACCGATGCCACTGGCCAGGGTAATAGTGGCAATTTAAGCCTGGAAACCGGGCGATTAACGATTACCGATGGCGGCGTGATTTCCGTGGGAACCATTGGCACAGGTCAAGGCGGAAATTTAACAATCAATGCCCGTGAACAAGTCACCGTCACAGGTTTTGGTGAACAGTTGCCCAGTGGTATTTCCTCACGAACCCGGACGGGGGCGCAGGCGGGGACAGTGACAATGAATACGGATATTTTGAGGGTGAGCGATCGCGCCACTGTTACCGTTGAAAGTTTAGGCATTGCCAACGCCGGTAACTTAGATATTAATGCCCGCTTGATTCAATTAGAAAATCAAGGCACAATCACCGCCGCCACCACATCAGGACAGGGGGGAAATATTAACCTCAATGCCCTCCATATTATTCTCCTCTTTGATAGTGAAATTTCCACCACCGCCGGGACAGCCAATCAACCAGGAGATGGCGGGAATATCACCATCAATGCGGCAACGGTAACGGGGCTATTTAATAGCGATATTATCTCTAACTCATTCCGAGGTCGAGGCGGTCGCATTGTGATCACCGCTGAAGGGATTTTTGGGCTAAAGTTTCGCCTCCAACGCACCCCAGAAAACGACATTACCGCCTTTTCTTTATTCAGCCCTGAACTCAATGGTGAGGTCATCTTAAACACCCCCGGCATTGACCCCACCCAAGCCCTCATTGATGTGCCGGTGGTGGACTCTCCGGAAGTGGTGCAACAGGTTTGTGGCTTGCGGGCGGGAACAGCCGCAGATAGTGGCCTACGGTTTCAAGGGCGAGGGATTCCCCGTGAAGGGTTTGGGGGAGTTGCCGTGTTGCCGGTGGTGATGCCAGAAGGAGGCGATGCTCCGATGCTCTCCTCTTCCAACCCCATCAACCCTAACCCCCGCCCCCTCATTGCCCAAGGCTGGGGCCGCAATGCTCAGGGGCAACTTGTCCTCACCGCCCAAGCCCCCACCGCTCCGACGCTCCTCCTGAGTGCTGTGGGCTGTCCCGCTGCCTAATTTCGCCACCGCAGCAAAAATTTTTTTCGATCCGCTGCATAAAAATTCCTTCCCCTCCCTAGAAAAGATGTAGAGCCACTCAACAGGCTCCTGAACGTTCCTTTTTTATTGCACCTACCATGGCTAAACCAAAAGCGCGTCATCATGCCAAGAAAGCGTTTATCCTTGAACCGATCCTGACCCCTAGTAGTGTCGTCGATACCAGTATGGATGATGCTTCTCAAGTCTTTGACCAAGAATGGCTGGCGATGATTGATTCTAAGCTTGATCCCTTGAATCGTCATTTTGAATTTCCTGATGATCCGGAAAGTGTTAACGAAATTGTAGACTTTACAACTCAGTCCGATGCTGTTGATCCTGAAATTGCCATGGATGGGGAACTGAGTTCTGATCCGATTGAGCAGGATCGCTGGCATGAATTTGATGAATATGATTACTTTGAAGAACCAGATTTTCCGCCGCCGGATGTTCCCTTAATTCCCGAAGATATTCAGTTCACTTCTGGGGTTTTCACGGTGGGGGAATCTGGAGAGGTCGGTATTGATTACCTGTTTGATGGGGGGAAATATGACCGGGGCGAGTTAGCAATTTTCAGCCTTGAGGGCATGGAATCAGAACCCGGAACCCGCGAGTTTATTCAGGAAGCGGCGAGCCGCGCCCTCTCTAATTCGGAATGGGGCTATGTGGTGATCTCCGATGCCACCGATGCGGCTCGGTTCAGCAATACCGGCGGGGTGGATTTCAACGCTGGGGAATATCAGCAGGTGCAAACGTTTCAAATGAGGGCGGGCGATCGCTTCGGCTTCATGCTCGTCCCTAACCAATCCATTGAAGAAGCTGCCGCTGGTCGCGCCTGGGGGACAGTGTTCTCCATGGCCACCGACAACCCCGATGATTATTTCCAATTCGGGCAAATCGCTGACGTAACCGGGGATGGCAACACGTTCACGCTGGAAGACATCAGCCTCGCGGGAGGCAAATCCGACCGGGATTACAACGACATCATCTTCCAAGTCCGGGGCGCAACCGCTGACGTTCCCCTCATGGATGATGTTTTAGGTGTGGATCGAGATTGGCGCACCAGCCCCATGGGTCAAGCGTTGGTGAACTATGCCCAAGCCTATACGGAGCAGGTGGATTATTCCCCTGAGGCCTTTAATGTCGCCCGTGAGTTTCAACCTTTGGTGGGGGTGATTGACACCGGATTTGCGGCGGATAACCCCACCCTTGATAACAACACCATCATCACCGGCACCGATTTCATTGATTGGGATGATAATCCTTTCCTCACAGAAGGCGAGGGCGATCGCCACGGAACCCAGGTGGTCAATGTCATTGATGGCATGAATGATGAGGCTCCCCTGTGGTTGGGTCGTGCTGTTGGTTCTGGGCGTTGGGCGGATTCTTTGGTGGAATTTGTCGATGCGGCGGTGGAGTCGGGTCAACCCAATGCGGTGGTCAATTTGAGTTTGGATCTCACCCAAATTGATGCCGATGGCAATGTGACGACGCGCTATGAATTCACGCCGATGGAAATGGCGGCGTTGGAATATGCGCGGCAAAATAATGTTTTGGTTGCGGCGGCTTCTGGGAACCAAGCGGGGCTGATGTCGGCTTTGGGTCAAGCTTCGATGCAGTTCGACAATATTATTACCGTGGGGGCTGCGGAGCAATTTGATCCCGCTGCGTCGAATTGGCAAGGCTATGACCGTGCTGATTATTCCAGTTATGGTGCTGGTTTGGATATTGTTGCTAATGGGGGAACGCCAGAAAATCCCATTGGGGGCAGCTACGGGTCTTCGATGGCAACGGCGCAGGTAACAGGGGCAATCTCGCAAATTTGGGCAGCAAATCCGGATCTGAGTTATCAGCAGGTGATTCAAATTCTGAAGCAAACGGCAACAGATTTGGGTCAGACGGGTTTCGATTTGGCAACGGGTACAGGTTTGTTAAATGTGGCGGCGGCGGTGCATTTGGCAAAGGCAACGAAGGCGGAAGACTATGAAACAGGTCTGAAGTCTCTGCCGTTAACTTGGAGTGGCCAGGATGAGTTTACACCGCTAGAACGGGCGGCCAATCCTGACACGGGTAGTACGGGACTGTTATCAACCTTGGGAACTTCTTTAAGTGCGTTCTTGGGTGTTTTTCAGCCCATCAGTACAAGGTTTACCAATTTCTTGGCAGATGTTCATGCCCAGTACCAAGGTGATCCCAGTTCTTGGTTTTTCCAAACCCACCGAGGTATGGACAATCGGATTTACACCCGCTTTTATAATCCAGCAACCGGAAAATGGTCAAGTTGGGAAAAAGGCACTCAAAGCAATGAAGCGACGTATCATCAACCATCCGTTGCAACATTGAATGGCATTGTCTATCAAACCCATGTGGGCAAAGACAACAAGATTTACAATCGTTCTTCCACAGATGGAGTGAACTGGACAGCATGGACTCACGCTAACTTTCCTGGTGAATGGACAGATCATGCGGTTGCCATGACAACGTTTAATGGCAAGCTGTATCAAACCCATGTCGGTGGTGGTAATTTCCGAATTTACACCCGCTCATCTACGGATGGTGTGAATTGGACAGGTTGGAGTTATCCCCAAGGTGCTGCGGAAAAAACCAATCATCCTGTGGCAATGACGACTTTAAATGGGAAGCTCTATCAATCTTATGTGGGGCTTGACCAGAAAGTTTACATGCGCTCTTCTACGGATGGTTTGAACTGGACAGCATGGGAGCGTCCTAACCTTCTGAATGAAAAAGCGAACAGTGCTGTGGCAATGGTGGCGTTCAATGGTCAGTTGTATCAATCGCATATTGGTCTTGACAAGAAGGTTTATACCCGTTCATCTACGGATGGAAAAAATTGGACAACCTGGAAGCAGGAAAATGTTCGCAATGAGGCTGCTTTTAATGATCCGGTGTTGGCGGTATTTGATGGCAAGCTTTATCAATACCATGTGGGGGGTGAGCAGCGTCCATTGCCGGGTGGTGTGATGCATTCTCGGTACTTGCAGAGTGATGGTACTTGGTCAGGTTGGGAAAAAATGGACGGCGCTCGCACACCGATTAAGACAATTCAGAAACCTGTTACAGTAAGCACAAAATGGCAGAACCCACTACCGGGCTATCGGATCACGAGTGGATATGGTTTGCGACGAGATCCTTTTACAGGGGTACTAAAGTTCCATTATGGAATTGATATTGGCACATCTGGAACAAAGCCACCAGTTAAAGCTGCTCAATCAGGTAAAGTTGTTTCTGCAGGATGGAATAACTCAGGATACGGCAACTTAGTGATTATTGAACATCCTGGTGGCATTCGGACTTATTATGCTCATCTATCGAGTATAGCTGTGAAAACAGGTCAGCAAGTGACGAGTGGAGCTAAAATCGGTAATGTCGGTAGTACAGGCAATTCAACAGGAAATCACTTGCACATTGAAGTTCGTGTTAGTCCCTATCGTCATAAGACAGATAACCGTAATCCCAAGAATTATATTCCTTTCTAATGTTTAAGGTTCTGTCTATAACTCCATAAACCCCAACGCACCACCGCCCCAAATCCCGGCGGTGGTGCGTTTTTCCTTAGGTTTTGGGCGCAAGCGTTGCGCCCCTACGGCGCGAATGGGGGCGATCACGAAGGATCACCCTTCCCAACAGGGCAGCCGAGAGGATTTGCTACAATAAACCCAGAGCGATCGCCACTGAACAGTATCAATTTCACAGTATAGGCGATCTTATTATTGTGAGGCTATTGGTTGGGAAGAGGGAAATTCATCTCTAACCCGGCAAAAGCGATCGCCCCCCACATTGCCTA